>JAAYAK010000173.1 GCA_012719415.1 Syntrophorhabdus sp. | reverse complement strand
GCCTCATCGGTGAGCGTGAAATAATGGGGGCACGTGTCGCAGGTGATCTTCCTGAACCTCCGCTTCGCGCGCTCGATGATCTCCACGCTGCCCGCCGTCGAGATGTGGGTGAGGTGGATCGGCGCGTCGACATATCGTGCAACGGCAATGTCCCTGCCCACAATGAGCTCCTCGGCGATGGCGGGGATCCCGTCAAGACCGGTCAGGAGCGAGGTCCGTCCTTCATGAACGCAGCCGCCGGAGAGGGTTTCGTCCTCGCAATGGGATATCACGGGCAGTCCGAATATCTTCGCGTATTCCAGGGCCTTGCGCAGGAGCCCGGCCCCGCGCACGGACCTGCCATCGTCTGAGATCGCCACTATGCCGGCCTCGAACATCTCGCCTATCTCGGACAGCTCTTCGCTCCGGAGACCCTTTGTGACCGCGCCGCAGGGGAGGACCTTGCAGACGCCGTCCGTGCGGGCCCTGTCGACAATGAATTCGGTGACGCTCCGTGAATCATTCACGGGGTCCGTGTTCGCCATGCAGATCACGGTGGTGAATCCGCCGCGGGCCGCCGCGGCTGTCCCCGTCCGTATGGTTTCCTTGTATTCGTAACCGGGTTCGCGCAGGTGGCAATGCACATCGATAAGACCGGGCGCCACGATACGTTTCGATGCGTCGATGATCCGTGTATCGTCTTCGGTCTTGCGGATGCTCTTCGAGATCTCTTTGATGGTCGAGCCGTCGATGAGGACATCGTACCTGCCGTCGACGGAGTTCTTCGGGTCGATAACGCGGCCTCCCCGTATCAGGGTTTTCACGCTTCACCTCCGATGAGGAGATAAAGGACGGCCATCCGGACCGCCACACCGTTCTCGACCTGGTCCAGGATCACCGAGGATGGGCCGTCAGCGACCTCGTCGGAGATCTCGATACCCCGGTTCATGGGCCCCGGGTGCATGATTATCACGTCATCCCGGGCGGTCTCGACATGTCCCTTCGAAAGGCCGTAAAGGGTGGAGTACTCCTTGGTCGATGGTATGTATGTCGTGCCGCCCCTCTCCTTCTGGATCCTCAGCATCATGATCACGTCGGCGTTCCTCACGGCGCGCTTGAGATCGTACTCGACCCTGACCCCCAGGGTTTCGAGGTGAGGGGGTATCATGGTGGGCGGTCCGCAGCAGATGACCTCGTTCCCGAAATTCTTGAGTGAGAATATGTTCGAGCGGGCAACCCTGCTGTGGGCTATGTCTCCGACGATGACGACCTTGAGGCCGTCGATGCGCCCTTTCTTGTCGCGTATGGTGAAAAGGTCGAGGAGGGCCTGCGTGGGGTGCTCGTGGGACCCGTCCCCTCCGTTGATGATACGGGAGTCGAGAATACCGGCGAGCATGTGGGGTGCCCCGGGCATGCCATGGCGGATGACGATGGCATCGGGCCGCATTGATTCGAGGTTCCTGGCGGTATCCTTGAGGCTCTCCCCCTTTGTCGAACTGCTTGTGCTGGAGGATATGTTTATCGTGTCGGCACTGAGGCGCTTCGCTGCTATCTCGAAAGACGTGCGGGTCCTGGTGCTTGGCTCGTAGAAGAGGGTGATGACCGTCTTGCCCCTAAGGGTGGGAACCTTCTTGATCTCCCGTTTTGAAATGTCCTTGAAAGATTCGGCCGTATCGAGAACAAAAAGTATCTCCTCTCTGGAGAGGTCGCGAATACCGAGGAGGTCTTTTCTCTTCCAGTTCATCAGGCTTTTACGATCACCACTTCATCCTTGCCGTCTATTTCGCTCATCCGGACGAGGACCTCTTCATTCTCATTCACGGGACAGATGATCCCCGCATAATCGGGGTGAATGGGCAGTTCCCTCTCACCGCGGTCCACGAGGACGGCAAGCTGTATCCTCTTCGGCCGTCCCAGGTCCATGATGGCGTCTATGGCAGCCCTCGTCGTGCGTCCCGTGTGCAGGACGTCATCGACGAGGACAACGGTCATGTCGTTCACATCGAAAGATATCTCGGTCTTCTTGACCTCGGGCCAGCGGAGCTTGGAGATGTCATCGCGGTACATGGTGATGTCGAGAGCGCCGACAGGCAGCGTGATGCCTTCCACGTCCGTCACCTTTGCATGAATGCGCCGGGACAGGTAAACACCCCTCGTCCTGATCCCGATGAGACACAACCCGGTACATCCCTCGTTCTTCTCCAGGATCTCGTGGGTGATCCGGGTGACCGTCCGCCCGATCGCTTTCTTGTCCAGAATGACCCTTTTTTTCATTTAATCATCAAAGTAGATGGCTTGTTGCGCACAATTCTCCATGCACGCCCCGCACTCGATGCAGTCTTCCGGCGCCTCGACAACGACGGTACCGTCCTTATCGGCGAATACTTCGTAGGGGCATATGGACACACATTCTCCGCAATCGATGCAGGATGCCCGGGAAACATAAGGTCGCACGGTACGTTACTACTATAGAAAGTTTTGAAGGAAAAAGCAATAAGAAGACTGAAAGCCGGTAGAGGGGCCGCCCTCGTGCCGGCTTTCAGTTTGAAAGAGAGTTTTCCTGAGATCCTTGCAGTCTTAAGATTCGTATTCCTCGTTCTCGCCGCCATATGAGGATTCACTGCTTTCCTCGGCCGGGGCGGGTTCCGGTTCGGCGTATGCCGTGGTCTCCGCGGCAGGTTCCGAGAAGGAGGCCGTCTGTTTTCTCTCCATCACGCAGGAGCCGTTGAAGACAGCCCCGTTCTCGATCATGACGAAGGGCGTGTTGAGGTCGCCATTGTGCGTTGCCGTGTTCTTGAGGACGATCTGCTCGCCGGCGACAACATTCCCCGTGATGGATCCATGAGAAATGAGCGTTTTCGTATTGATGCTTGCAGTAACCCTCGCGGTGGGTCCTACCACGAGCAGCCCTTCCGAGAAGATCTCGCCCTCGAACACACCCTTGAGCATGACGGAGCTCTTGAACCTGATGCTGCCTTTTATCTCCAGATCTTCTGCGACGACGGTTGTGATCTGACCTTCCTGTATCTCCCTTATTTCGGGAATGTCTGCTGCCATACCGTACCCCCTTTGAATGAGTTTGTCCTTACCTGACCGTGATGTCCTTTGCCCTCATGGCGCATGAGCCGTTGAATACGGAGCCGTTCTCTATGATGATGTTGGGTGTCGAGATGTCACCGTTGTGGATCGAGGTGCTCTTGAGCGTCACCTGCTCGTTTGCTATCACGTTTCCCGTGATCTCCCCGTGGGATACCAGCGTCTGGGTCGTGATGCTCGCGTTCACGCGCGCGGTGGGTCCGACGACAAGGAGGCCCTCCGAGTATATCTCGCCCTCGAACACGCCTTTCAACATGACCGATGTTTTGAACCGTATGGTGCCCTTGATCTCGAGGTCATCGGCAACGATGGTCGTGATGTCCTTTTCATCGAAATCGGTTGCTGCCTTCTTTTCGCCTATCATGGTAAACTCTCCTTTTTGTTTAGTTATATTCAGGTAATGCCTCAGTATTCATATCCACACATCAGCACCTATGCAAGAACCTTACCACAATGAAAGGCGTTGCCTGAATTTTTTAATTTATAGCACAAGAGAATGCTCGTTACAATGCGGAAAGTAAAGAGGAAGGGGAGAGGGCAAAATAAATGAGGGGTCAGGGGGGAAGAAGGGTCCAGGGGGCAGATATGATGGCCGGGGTATTCCCTGTTCCTGACCTTTGTCCCCTTGTGCTGTCGCCTTTTTTGACAGTGAGTGTCAGAAGAAGGAAAAGATCCTCTTGAGCGTCTTCTTTTCCTCGGGGGGTTCCTCTTCCCGGGAGGATTCATCCAGTTCCCGGGCCTCTTCTTCCTGTTTTTCGACCTTGCGGGGTCTCTCCATGAAGGAGGTTCCCGAGAAGAAAGCGCCTTCGGTGATGATGAGCTTCGCGGTGCGTATGTTGCCCTCCACCGCGCCGTCGGGGTTTATCTCCACGAGTTCCTCAGCCTCAAGATCACCCTCCACGGTGCCGTCGACGACGATCTCCCGCGCCGCCATATCGCCCTTTACGGACCCCGATCTGCCCAGGATCAGGTAGTCGGCCTTAATGCTGCCTTCAAGGGTGCCGTCGAGCCTCACGACGCCCTTGGAGATTATCTCGCCCCGAATGATGGAGTCCTGACCTATGAGGGTTTCCAGGGACCCCGCTTCATGCTTCTTGTTTGCCATTGCTATCCGTCCTTGAGATAGTGAGCGGGATCGACAGGCCTGCCGTTCCTCCACACCTCGTAGTGGAGATGAGGACCCGTCGACATGCCCGTCGAACCGGTAAGTGCGATGTCCTGTCCTTTCCTGACCTTCTGACCGACGGTGACGAGGTTTTCCTTGTTGTGCGCGTAGGCGGTGGAAAAGCCATGGCCGTGTTCGACGACGATGATATTGCCGTTGCCTCCCGACCAGCCCGAGTAGGTGACGATGCCGTCCGCGGTGACCTTGACGGGTGTCCCCCGGGGAGCGCGGATGTCAAGCCCCGAATGGTGCTGCCGTACCCCCGTGACGGGATGATGACGACTTCCGAAACCCGAACTGATCTGCCCCTCCATGGGCCATCCCCGGGGAGTCGCGAGATAGATGTTCTTCTGTTCGGTGATGTACTTCTTGATCTCCGCCACCGATTCTATGGTTTCCATCATCTCTTTCTTGATGGCCTCGATATTGATCGATCCCGAGTCGCTGAACTGGGCGGATTTGAGGATATCGTTCTTCGATTTGAGCTCTACGAGCCGTGAAAGCTCGTTGTTGGTTTCCTTGAGCGAGGTGATGCTCTGTTTGAGCGCGGTGAACTCCCTCGTGAAATAGGAGAGCCTGGTCTTCATGACGTAGTATTCCGCCGTCTTGACCCCGGCGATCGTGATATACACGGCCCCGACGACCGCCAGGGCCATGCAGGCCAGAAGACCCGCCACCGGCAGCCTCAGTTTGAGGGGCTGGGACTTGGAGTGAGGGACGACCAGGATGGTAACGGACGTCATGTATTTTTTCTTGAGACGCTTCAGTTTCATAGTGCCATGTCCCTAGATTTGCAAACCTTATACCGTTATCGGCAAATGTGTCAAGTCCTTAACTCGGGATATCACAATGTCAGCGCGATGTGCCTATTTTCCCGGTTTCGGCAAGGACTGCCGTTTCGTAAGTGCATTGTCAGCATTGTCGCAGGTACTTGTTCTGCAACTCATCTCCCTGGCCGGGAGGGCGCTATTTTTTTCTTACTTTATCCCAAAAAATTGGCTATATATATTGGTATGTTCAGAGCGATACCATTAGTTACGTGTGCAAAGAGGCTCTCGCAATGAAGAGATACGGTACAGCGGTCCTCTCCTTTCTGGTGATCACCCTTGCGGGGTCGGCCGGCCTTGCCTCCGATGACCTCAAGATCGTCAAGGACAAAGAAGGCACGACCTGGTCTGTCGGTTCCGACGAATCGCGCGAAAGAGCGAGGCAGGAGGAAGAGCGCGACAGGGACCGCGCCTGGGACATGCTCAAGAACCAGTCGATCATAATCGACAAACGGACAACGAAATAGGGATGGAAAAAGGAAGGGTCATCATTGTTGAGGATGAGGAGAATATCCTCTCCATGCTCGGTGAGTTTCTCACAGCCAACGGGTATGCCGTCGAGCCTTACATTGACAGCAGAAAGGCCCTTTCGGCCCTGAAGAACAACGGGTACCACGTCCTGATAACGGACCTCATGATGCCCAAGGTCGACGGGCTCCAGCTTATCAACTTCATCCAGAAGGAATACCTCGATACCCTCGGCATCGTCATGACCGGCTACGGCAGCATGGAAAGCGCCATCAGCGCCATGCGGTGCGGCGCCTTCGACTATATTCTCAAACCCTTCAAGTTCGAAGAGGTCCTCGCGACAGTGGACTCGGCCATGTACTACTTCAATCTCCTCAAGAGTGACAACATTCCCAAGGGGCTCACGCTCAAGGCGAATCTCCTGAGGCGGTATTCGGAGAACAAGATGGTCCGGGAGAACACCATCCTGAGGTCGGCGCTCAAGGACAAGTACAGGTTCGAGAACATCATCGGGGTGAGCTTTCCCATGCAGAAGGTCTTCGAGATGATCGAGCGCGTGGCCGACACCAGCGCCACGGTGCTCATCACCGGTGAGAGCGGCGTGGGCAAGGAGGTGGTGGCGAGGGCCATCCACTACAATTCGTCCAAGAGGGACAACCCCCTCGTCGTGGTGAATTGTGGAGCCATACCGGAGACCCTCCTGGAAAGCGAGCTTTTCGGCTATGAGAAGGGCGCTTTCACGGGTGCCGTCAATACCCGCCTCGGCAGGTTCGAGCTCGCGGCGGGTGGCTCGATCTTTCTCGATGAGATCGGCGACATGAGCTTCAACCTCCAGGTCAAGCTCCTGAGGGTCCTCCAGGAGAAGTCTTTCGAACGCATCGGCGGCTCGAAGACGATCAAGGTCGATGTGCGGATCATTGCCGCCACGAACCGCAAGCTGGAAGACCTGGTCAGCGAGAACAAATTCCGCGAGGACCTTTACTATCGGCTCAACGTTGTACCCATCGAGATCCCGCCTCTCAGGGAGCGGCGCCAGGACATCCCGCTTCTCGTCAATTTCTTTCTCGAACAATCGAACAGGATAAACTCCGCGGCCATCGAGGGTTTTTCCGAAGAGGCCATGAAGGCCCTTATGGAGTATGATTTTCCCGGCAACGTCAGGGAATTGCAGAACGTTGTGGAGCGCATGGTGGTCCTCAAGAGGGAAGGGCACATCGACATAGAGGACCTCCCCGAGAAGCTTTACAGCCAGGAAAAGGAAGAGATGCCTGTCCCGCAGATCGACATCGACAAGGGATACGACACGCTCGTCTCCGAGTTTGAAAAGACCCTCATAATGAAGGCCCTCACCGAGACCCAGGGCGTGAAGAGCAAGGCCGCCCAGGCCCTCAACATCAACAGAACGACGCTCATAGAAAAAATGAAAAGGCTCGGCCTGGACTAGTCCGTCAAGAAATTGACGGACCAGGTCATGGGTCATGGGTGATAGGTAATAGGATATGTGGCGGGCGATGCCTCATAGGTAATGGGAATAACTTATCTTCCCCACTCCCCGTCCCCCATTACCCATTACCCATTACCCATTACCCGCCTCTCTGGCACCCTTCTTGCACACTCTCTCCCCATGCAGACTCCCGAAGCCAGACTTCTCGAAAACGCCTTTAACGAGTTTTCCAAGGCCTCAGATTCGATCATAAGCCATTACGGGGTATTGGAAAGCCAGATCAGAGAGCTCAAAAGGGAGCTCGAAGAGAAGAACAGGGCACTGGAGCGGGCCAGCGAGTATCTCTACACGATACTCGATTCCCTGCCCGTCGGTGTCGTCGTCGTTGACGGCAGGTCCGTCATCTTTGCCAACAAGAACGCCGAGGACCTGATCCCCGAGGGCATCATCGAAGACCTCAGCGGCAGCGCTGAGAGGACGGGGGAGATAAAGTGCGGTCTTGGGCGATATCGCTGGAAGGCCCGGGCACTGGCCAACGGGTTCGAAGGCAGGCACGTCGTCGCCATCGAGGACGTCACTGAGATCGAAAGGATGAAGGAGCACATGGAGCGCGACGAGCGCCTCATGGCCATGGGAGAGATGGCGGCCAGGATATCCCATGAGATCAAGAACCCGCTGGGAAGCATGGAACTCTTCCTTTCCATGCTGATGGCCGGCAAGATGCGGGTGCGCGATCGTAAATACCTCGAGTACGTCCTCTTCGGTGTCAAGACCATCGACAGGATCATCAACAACATACTCTCCTATACCCGCCCCCGGGAACTGTCCCTGAAAGAGGAGGAACTGAGGTCCGTCGTGGGAGACACGCTGGAGTTCATGAGTGTCTCCGCGTCGGTGAGGAGCATCGGCCTTGAATTCGCTCCTGTATCTCAGGGACGGGTGCTCATCGACCCGGACATGTTGAAGCTCGTCGTCATGAACCTTGTCAGCAATGCCATGGATGCCGTGGGTCCCGGCGGCAGAATAAAGGTGGATATACGGGAGAACGAGCGGTACGGGGTCCTCGTCGTCAGCGACAACGGACCGGGCATGACGGAGGAGCTGCGCAGGAATATCTTCAACCCCTTCTTCACAACGAAGGATAAGGGCGTGGGCCTGGGACTCTTCATCGTTTACAACATCGTGAAGGCCCACGGCGGCTCGATCGAGGTTGAGTCCGAAGAGGGATCGGGTTCATCGTTCCTTATCTACATCCCCAAGGAGAGACTGGCGGCCATATGAAAACGAATGTCCTCGTAGTTGATGACGATAACCACATGCGCATAGCGCTGAAGGAATCCCTGGTGCGCGCGGGCTACAACGTCGCCCTCGCGGAGGACGGCAGGAAGGCCATGGTCGAGATCGACAGGAATATCTTCGACCTCGTCATCACCGATGTGAAGATGCCCCATCTCGGTGGTATCGATCTTCTCAAGGCCATCAAGGAGACATCGCCGCTCATGCCCGTCATCCTCATGACGGGATATGGGACGGTCAAGGACGCCGTGCAGGTCATAAAGGAGGGCGCCTACGACTACATCCAGAAGCCCTTTAACACCGATATGCTCTACAGCGTGGTGCGGCGCGCCCTGGGTGTGAACAACGGAAAGATCATCTTCACTTCACGGGCGATGAAAGAGGTGCTTCAGAAGGCGCAGAGGGTGGCCGGGTCTGATGCCACGGTCCTTGTCCTTGGCGAGAGCGGTGTGGGCAAAGAGGTGATATCCAGGTACATCCACGAGAGCTCCGACCGCTCCCGCATGTCCTTTGTTGCCGTGAACTGCGCCGCCCTGCCGGAGAACCTGCTTGAGAGCGAGCTCTTCGGTTACGAGAAAGGGGCTTTCACCGGTGCTCTCTCCCGCAAGCCGGGGAAGTTCGAGCTTGCCGACAAGGGGACCATCCTTCTCGATGAGATCACCGAGATGGACCTCAAGCTCCAGGCAAAGCTTCTGCGCGTGCTCCAGGAAAAGGAGGTGGAAGTCCTCGGTTCCCGGTCTCCCCGGAAGGTCGATGTCCGCGTCATCGCGACGACGAACAGGGACATTGTGAAGGTGGTGGCCGACGGGAGCTTCCGCGAAGACCTTTACTATCGCCTCAGCGTCTTCCCGATCACCATCCCGGCGTTGCGCGAGCGCCGCGAGGACATACCACCCCTCGTGAACCATCTTTTGAAGAAACACTCCCGGGGGATGGACGTCGGCGTGAGCGACGAAGCGATGAAGCATCTCGCGAGCAGGCATTGGAAAGGGAATGTTCGGGAACTGGAGAACGTCATAGCCAGGGCGTGCATACTGTCCAACGGCTCCGTCATCTCCATGAGCCACCTCGATGAGGGCAGACCTGCCCAGGACATGGCGGTGGGCTCTGTCCGGGACATGGAGACGAAGCTCATCATCGACGCCCTGAGGTCGGTCAGGGGCAACAGGTCGAAGGCGGCGGGCATACTGGGCATCACCGTCCGCACACTGCGCAACAAGATCAACGAATACAAGGCGATGGGCATTGACGTGCCGGTAAGGGAGTATTGATATGCAGATAGTGGACCTCATCGGAAGGGCGCTCTCCATCAGAGCCTTCTATCACAAGGTGGTTTCGGGCAATATAGCGAATGCCCAGACTCCCGGATACAGGGAAAAGGAGATCGATTTCCGGCGGGAGCTCGACAGGCGCACCGGGACCGAGGCGGGGCTCGCCCCTTCGGGCGACGCTGGCTACACCGTCACGGAGAACCCGGGCCATGACGGTCTTGCGCGGCTTGACGGGAACACCGTCAACCTGGAAGACCAGACGGTAAAGCTCACGGAGAACCAGCTCATGTACCAGGCGCTGGTCCAGATGGCCTCAAAGCGTTTTGCCATGATGAAGTATCTCATAGGCGAGGGAAAGAGGTAGGAACATGGGAGCATTCGATATCTTCAAGATCAGCGCTTCGGGGATGAAGGCACAGAGGAAACGCATGGAGATCGTGGCGTCGAACCTTGCCAACGTCCAGACGACGAGCACGGAAGAAGGCGGGGCGTACAGGAAGAAGGACGTTGTCTTCAAGGCGATCGATGTCTCCGACGACAAGACCTTTTCGGGGACCCTCTCGAAGAAGGTGGAAGGCGTCGAGGTCGAGTCCGTCAAGGAGAGCGACAAGCCTTTCCAGATGGTCTACAATCCGAGCCATCCCGACGCCAACTCCGAAGGGTATGTCACGTTTCCCAACGTGAACCTGATGGAGGAGATGACGGACATGACGGCGGCCACCCGTGCCTACGAGGCCAACGTCAACGTTCTCAACACGACGAAGGACATGTTCCTGAAGACTCTCGAGCTTATTAAATAGGGGGCGGATCCATGAAGGTAGAAAATTTCACTCTTCCCAGTTTCGGTGAGGTCCAGAAGCCGGCCAACGAAAAGACCAGGACCTCCTTCGGTGATGTCCTGAAGGACTCCATCAAGAAGGTCGTGGAACTCGAGAAGGAAGCGGACAACGAAGTGGAAAAACTGGTCAAGATGGAGAACACCGATGTTCAGACCACGATGATCGCCATCGAGAAAGCGGACCTGTCCTTCCAGATGATGATGCAGATACGGAACAAGATCATCTCCGCCTATGAAGAGATAATGAGAATGCAGGTGTAACCTATGCCTCCGATGGACGAACTCCTCAATACCACGAAGAACTATCTCAAAACGACCCCGAAGAGCAAGCTCTATATGTACCTCTTCCTTTTCATCGCGCTTGTGGGCGGCTCCATCATCGGTCTTTCCTTCCTCCAGAAGGAGACCTACCAGACGCTGTTCGCCGGCCTCTCCACGGAAGATGCCTCGGTGGTCGTGACGAAGCTCAAGGAACTCAAGGTTCCCTACAAGCTTGGGCTCGGCGGCACCTCGGTCTCCGTCCCCAAGGACAAGGTCTATGACGTGCGGCTCATGCTTGCCGGTCAGAACGCCCTTCCCGGCGGCAGCGGCGTCGGTTTCGAACTCTTCGACAAGACGAACTACGGCATGACGGAGTTCATGCAGAACATCAACTACAAGCGGGCCATACAGGGGGAGCTGTCGCGCACCATCAACCAGATGCCGGAGGTGAAGGCGTCCCGGGTGCACATCGCCATCCCGGAAAAGACCCTCTTCACCGACAGGGAAAAGGATGTCACGGCATCGGTCTTCCTCAAGCTGAGGGGTGGGAAGACACTCTCCAAGGAACAGGTGGCGGGCATCGTCCACCTGGTCTCGGGCAGCATAGAGGGGCTCAAGGCCGACAATGTGACCATCGTCGATTCTTTCGGAAAGATACTCTACAAGGCCGGGAGTTCCGGCACGGCGGTCGCCCTCTCGGGCCAGCAGTTCGAACTGCAGAAGAGCGTTGAAAGGACCATCGAGGAATCGGTCCAGTCCATGCTCGACAGGTTTATGCCTGCCAACAAGTCGATCATACGCGCGAATGTGGAGCTCAATCTTCGCAAGGTGGAAAAGGTGGAAGAGGAGTTCGACCCCAACAAGAGGGTCCCCACGAGCGAGCGCAAGAGCAGAGAGAAGTCGCTGAACCGCACAGCCGGGCCGGCAGGTGTCCCGGGGGTGGCATCCAACGTGCCCAACGCCACGGGCAGGAACCAGAATACCGCGGCGGCCGTTACCCAGACATCGGCCGGGCGCGGCAGCGAATCGGAACGGGAAGAGTCCCAGGTGACCTACGAGGTCAGCAAGACCGTCAAGAAGATAGTGGAGCCTTACGGCGATATCAAGCGCCTCTCGGTCGCCATCGTTCTCGACGGGAAATATGAAAAGGTGAAGGGCCAGAACGGTGAGGAGCTCAAGTATTCCCCGCGGTCACAGAAAGAGCTCACCGACATCAAGGGGATCGTGGCGAGGGCAGTGGGGATAGACGAGGCGAGGGGCGACAAGATCGAGGTCTTGAACGTTCCCTTTGAGACCGAAAACCTCGCCGACGAGAAAGGTCTTCTCGACGCGGCGGAACGGAAAGAGATGATATTCAGCTTCAGCAAGTACGGTTTCTACGCCCTGATCATCGCGGCGCTCTTCTTCTTCGTCATCAAACCCATCCTCGGTTTCCTGAAATCACGGGCAGACCGCGCGCCCCTTTACCAGGTCAAGGACGTGTACGTGAAGAGCGGCGCCGGTACAGCGGTACCGGGAGGAGATCAGCCCGCCGCCATAGAGAGCAAGCAGCAGGCAGCGATCAATGACGTCATGAGGGACAAGACCGTTGTCGGTTCCGTGATCAAGGAATGGGTGAAGGAAGGGACGTAATCGATGAACCCCGAAGACCTGTCAGGAGTCAGAAAAGCCGCCATTCTCCTTCTCACCATGGACGACGAGGTGACGAAGGACGTCATGAAGGGCCTTGACGAGGAAGAGATCGAGGCCATCGGCAAGGAGATCACGAACCTCAAGCTCATCCCCGACCATGTTGTCCACAGGGTCCAGGAAGAGTTCATGACGAAGGTGTCGAAGAAGAGCAAGAATGTCGTTGGCGGGGAGAGCAAGTTCCGGCTTCTCGTCAAGAAGAGCTTCGACGAGGACAGGGCCGAGATGCTCCTTGGCAACCTGGACACGAAGAAGGGTGTTCCCGGAGAGTTCCTGAAACGCTGTGACGCCAGGGTCCTTGCCAATGTGATACGGGAGGAACACCCCCAGACGATGGCCCTCGTTCTCTCGGTCCTTGGGACGAAGAAGGCAGGAGACGCCATCAGCTGCCTGCCTGAGAGGGTGCAGGCGGACGTTGTCGTGCGCATGGCCAACCTGGAAAAGGTGGACCTCAAGATCCTCTCCGAGGTGGAGAGCGTCATCCGGGACCAGCTGGAAAGCACCATGGGCGGCGCCGAAGGGAAGCAGCTCGGCGGCGTGGAAGTGGTGGCCAGCATACTGAACCAGATGGACAGGACCCTGGAATCGGAGCTTCTCGGCAGGCTCGAGGAGACCAATCCCGAGCTGGCGGAGAAGATCCGGCAGCTCATGTTCACCTTCGAAGACCTTGCCAATCTCGATGACCGCAGCATCCAGGTACTGCTCAAGGAGGTCTCGTCCGAGGACATCGGCATCGCCCTCAAGGGCGCCTCCGACAGCATGAAGGAAAAGATATACTCCAACATGTCCGAACGTGCCGCGGCCATGCTCAAGGAAGACCTGGAGGCCATGGGTCCCGTGCGCCTCTCCGACGTCGAAAAGGCCCAGGTGAAGATCGCCATGATCGCCAAGAAGCTCGAAAGCGAGGGCAAGATCTTTCTTTCCCGGGGGAATGAAGAGTTCATTTGAAGGACGAGGAAATGGAAACCTTTACCCTGCATGAGCTCGGCGAAGAGATGCCGGAGGAAAGAACCTCCGGTTTCATCATGTCCTTCGACGAAGAGAAAAACGGCGTCCCTGAAGACGCCGCGGCTCCCGCGGCGGCTCCGGCGGTCAACATCGAGGAGGAGGCCCGCAGGATCTTCGAAGAGGCCTTCGCGCAGGGCGAAAAGGCGGGACACGAAATGGGTATGAAGAAGGTGGAGCCCGTGATCAAGAGACTGGGCGGCTTCATGGCGGAGCTTTCCCTTTTCAAGGAGGAACTCGTGAAGAGGGCCGAGAGCCTTTCCACGGAACTGGCCCTGGTCTTTGCGGAGGCCATCATCCTCAAGGAGTGCGCGGAGCATCGTGAGGCGATCCTCAGGATGGTCAGGAAGGCCCTCTCCCTCTGCGAGGAGCGCAGCGGAACCACGATCCGCTTGAGGGGTGAGGACGCGGACCTCATTTCGAGGGACGACCTCAACCAGTTCAAGATCGTCAGGGACGATACGATGCGCGAACCGGGTTTTGTCATCGAGACGAACTTCGGTGACATAGACGGCCGGATCTCCGTCCAGATGGAAGAGCTCAAGAAAGAGTATCTCAATGGAAGATTCGATTGACCGGACCCTGTCCCTGACGAGGGACATGCTGTCGAACCTTTACCCCTACCGTGTCTACGGAAAGGTCAACCAGGTGGTGGGCCTTGTCATAGAGGGAAAGGGCCCCATCTCCTCCGTGGGTGACTCGGCCCTCATCTATCCCGTCGACAGCGCTGTCCCCATCGATGCCGAGGTGGTGGGTTTCAAGGAAGGCAAGACGCTTCTCATGCCCCTTGGCGATATACGAGGAGTGGGCATAGGATCACGGATACTTTCCAGGAAGAAGACCGTGGACATTGCCGCAGGGGAGGGACTTCTTGGCCGGGTCATCGATGGCCTGGGGAACCCCATGGACGGAAAGGGCCCCCTCAAGTGCACCGAGTCCGTTCCCATCTATCGCGAAACAGTGAATCCCATGCGCAAGAAGCGCATCACCGATCCCCTCGACCTTGGCATTCGCAGCATCAACGGGCTCCTGACGTGCGGCAAGGGCCAGAGGATAGGGATCTTTGCCGGTTCCGGCGTGGGCAAGAGCGTCCTTCTGGGCATGATCGCGCGCCACACCGAGGCGAACGTGAACGTCATCGGCCTCATCGGCGAGCGCGGCCGCGAGGTGAGGGAGTTCATCGAGCGCGATCTGGGTGACGGGATCAAGAACTCCGTTGTCGTCGTCGCGACATCGGACCAGCCGCCTCTCATACGGGTGAGGGGGGCTTTTCTCACCATAGCACTGGCCGAGTATTTCCGGGACAGGGGGAACGATGTCCTCCTCCTCATGGACTCGCTGACCCGCTTCAGCATGGCGCAGCGCGAGATCGGGCTCGCCATCGGCGAGCCGCCGACGTCGAAGGGCTATACCCCGAGCGTGTTCTCACTTCTTGCGAAGGTCCTCGAGAGGGCGGGCAACGGAGAGGGGAGCGGGACCATGACCGCGATATACACCGTTCTCGTGGAAGGTGACGACCTTGACGACCCGATTGCGGACTCGGCGAGGTCCATCCTCGACGGTCACGTGGTCCTTTCGCGAAAGCTCGCCGATGCCAACCACTACCCCCCCATCGACGTCCTGCGCAGCGTGTCGAGGCTCATGAAGGACATAACCCCGAGAGACCAGACGGACTACGCGAGCCGGATAGTCGAGATCCTCGCAGAGTTCGAGCGGGCGGAGGACCTCATCAACATCGGGGCCTACACACCCGGGAACAACCAGAAGGTGGACCATGCCATCTCCATGATAGACAAGGTCAGGACCTTCCTCCAGCAGGGCGTCGACGAGCGCGTCCCCCTGGAAGAGACGCTGAACAGCATGAAGATACTATTCTATGTGTAAAGACCGCTTGAACAGCTTGAACCGTTTCAACCGCTTGAGCGTGAAGGAAACGAAATCAATTAGCCCGCAAGATGGCACTCACGTACTTCCCGTTGTGGCAGCGACGATTCGCCTGAAGGGGTTTCTTTATCGTTCAAGCGGCTCAAGCGGTTTCGACCGGGGTTAGGATGGATCGCAAGCGCATAGACCGGATAATCGAGATCAAGGAGAAGCTCAGGAAGGACAAGGAGCGGGAGGTGGAAGAGGCGGCTGTGAAGATGGCCGCCATCTGCGCGGAGATCAACGCCGTAGACGGACTGGTCGACGACAACTACGCGAAGCTCTCCGCACGATCGATCTCGGGCAACGACTTTGCCGTCATAAAGGACTACCTCGACTACCTGGACGTCCAGAAGTCGTGCCTTATCGGCGAGAAGGCATCCATGCAGGAGACCATCGACCTCCTGCAGCAGGAACTCTACGAATATGCCCGGGAACTCAAGATGCTCACGAAGCTCCAGGAAAAGATCAAACAGGCCTTCAGAAAAAGCGAAAACCGCCGCGAACAAAAACTCCTCGACGAAATGGCCTTACGACTCGACGACAAAAGGATCTAAAGACGGTTCAAGGGTTCAAGAGTTCAAGAGTTCAAGAGTAAAAGACAAAAAGGGCACCGGTGCCTTCGGCCGGTGTGCGAATTCCCTTGACAGCCGACCCCCCTTCGCGGTCTTTCCCTTGAACCCTTGAACCCTTGAACCCTTGAACCCTTGAACCCTTGAACCCTTGAACCCTTGAACCCTTGAACCCTTGAACCCTTG
>JAAYAK010000172.1 GCA_012719415.1 Syntrophorhabdus sp. | reverse complement strand
GACCCGGGCTGGAACACGGGATGGGATCCCCTGGTCTAAACGGCCTGCCACGCCGGTAACCTCACTTTCATGTTTCTTATCATGGACTGCCTGTGATATTCCATGGGGAGTAACATACAAGGTCTCACGTTTCAGGTTTCAGGGAAAAAGCGTAGAGACGGCTTCAAGTTTCAGGTCTCAAGTCTCAGGCAAAACATCCCCAGCGTAAAGGTTCCGGCCTTCCCGGACACCTTGTCCAGCAACTGCTTCTTGTCTTCTCCTTGAAACCTGGAACCTGAGACCTCGAACGGTCCTCTACGTTATTTCCGCAGTGCAGTGGGCGCACTTCGTTGCCTTTACAGGTATTGTCGACAGACAATAGGGACATTCCTTCGTGTCGGGTTCGGCGGGAGCGGGCTCCTTTTTGATCCGGTTGACGTTCTTTACCAGGATGAACACGCAGAAAGCGACGACGAGGAAGCTGATGATCGTGTTGATGAAGACACCGAAGTTGATCGTCACCGCGCCGGCTGCCTTTGCCTGAGCGAGAGTCCCGTAGGGGCCCGCGACCTTGCCTTCCTTGAGGACGGCGAAGAAATTGGTGAAGTCTATGTTGCCGAGAAGGAGCCCGATGGGCGGCATGATGATGTCATCGACAAGGGACTTTACAATGGTGACGAAGGCGGCGCCGATAATGATGCCTACGGCCATATCGACGACGTTGCCCCGCATGATGAATTCCTTGAATTCTTTTCCCATGGATACCTCCCTGGAGTCTTGTCTTGATGTAATAGGGATATTCTACCTCAACACGGTCCACTCTGGTCAAATAAATCGCTTGGAACGGGGCGGAGTATAATGATACAAGGAAGAGAGAAGGAGGAGATGACCGATGAAGAAGGCCGGATTCATAGGGCTCGGACACCTGGGAGGCGCGATGGCGAGACGACTCATCTCGGAGGGGATAGATCTTGTCGTCTGGAACAGGACCGTTCAGAAGGCGAAGGACCTCGGGGTGGAGGTCGCGGCCTCACCGGCCGGGGTGGCGGACAGGGCGGACATCATCTTTCTGAACCTCTTCGACAGCGCGGCCGTGAGAGAGGTGCTCACGGGCTCCGGGGGGCTTCTCGAGGGCGATGTCGCCGGGAAGCTTATCGTCGACACCACGACGAACCATTTCTTCGACGTCCTCGCCTTCCATGATGCCTGTTCCGGGAAGGACTGCGACTACATCGAGGCTCCCGTGCTCGGGAGTGTCATTCCTGCCTCCCAGGGCAACCTCGTGATCCTCGTCAGCGGGGAGGTGGGGGCCTTCGAGAGGGCCGAACCGTATCTGCGGAGGCTTGGCAGGAATATCTTCTTCCTCGGGGAGAAGGCCCTCGCGAACAGGATGAAGCTCGTCAACAATCTCGTTCTCGGGACCTTCATGGCCGTCATCGCCGAGGCGACGGTGCTGGGGGAGCGCTCAGGGATACAGAAGGAAACAGTCCTCGATATCCTGTCCGCCGGGGCGGGTAACTCGGGGGTCATGAATGCGAAGAAGGAACGCATCCTCAATGAGGATTTCACCACGCACTTCTCCGCCGCTCTCATATACAAGGACCTCCATTACCTTCAGGACCTCGCCCGGACACTGCGGGTACCCCTGTTCACAGGAGCCATGACGAAAGAGATCTTCGCCCTGACCTTCAGGGAGAACAAGGAACCCCTCGACATGTCGGTGGTGTACGAGGTAATAAGGGCAGGTCATGGGTAACAGGTGATAGGTCATGGGAAGGGAAGGGTCTCTGCTCTTGCCCGTAACCTGTCTCATTGACATTTCAGACTTTGCTCTGGTAACGTTTCGCTATGGCAGGATCACGTTCGAGGCGTTCGGCGAAGGCGGGGCTGCCGCCGGGGTCGCTCGTGCATGTGGGCAAGCATGCCGCCGGGAAGGCGACGATCACCGTTGTCACCTACGGCGAAGGGGAGTTCAGGGTCAAGGAGGCGTCGAGCGTCGAGGAGTGCTTTTCCCTCATTGACCCGTCCGGGGTGACCTGGGTCAATGTCGATGGCATCAATGACGCGAAGACCGTGGAAGCCATCGGGAGCCGCTTCAACCTTCACCCGCTTCTCCTGGAAGATGTCATGAACACCGAGCAGAGGCCGAAGATGGAGGATTACGATAATCTCCTCTTCCTGGTTCTGAGGGTCCTTTTCCCCGATAACGGGGCGGGCCGGATCGGGTCTGACCAGATCAGCTTCGTGCTGGGGGACAGGTACCTCATCTCCTTTCAGGAACGGAAGACCGATCTCTTCAAGGCCGTCATCGACAGGCTGCAAATGGGCAAGTCGCGGATCCGGAAAAGCGGGGCCGATTATCTCCTGTATTCTCTCATAGACGTCATCGTCGACAACTACTTCGTCATTCTGGAACTCATAGGGGACAACGTGGAGGAGATGGAGGTAAGGCTCATATCGGGTGGGAGGGTGGAGACGCTGGCCGCCATCCAGAGGATGAAGAAGGACCTGATCTATCTGAGGAGGTCCGTATGGCCTCTGCGCGAGGCGCTCTCCGGCCTGGAGAGGGGGGAATCCCGGCTCATATCGGGCGGGCTGCACGTATTTTTCCGGGACATCTACGACCATACCATCCACGCCATCGATACGATAGAGTCCCTGCGCGACATGCTTTCGGGCATGCTCGACATATACCTCTCGAGCGTCAGCAACCGCCTCAATCAGGTCATGAAGGTCCTCACCATCATCTCCACCATCTTTATACCGCTGACCTTCATAGCCGGTGTCTACGGAATGAACTTCAAGAACATTCCAGAGATAGGCTGGGAGTACGGCTACCCGGCGTCACTGGCTCTCATGGTCCTTGTGAGTCTGGCGATGCTCTATTATTTCAAGAAGAAGAAATGGTTCTGACACCCGGATCCCGTGAAAGGAGGGTCGGGACGGAATCTGATCGGGAGGAACAATGAAGATAGCATTGATTGTCATCATGGCGGTTTGCCTGATCTGGACAGCAGGATCGTGGGCCGGGCCCCTCGACGATCTCCTGAAGGGGGTCAAGCTCCCGGCGGCCCGAAGCGGCGCCGGGGCCGACGAAGCGACCACGGCCTCGGGCCTGAAAGAGGCCCTTTCCGTCGGGACAGGAAACGCCGTTGCGTCCGTGTCCAAGATCGACGGTTATTTCGCCAATCAGTTCATCAAGATCCTGCTTCCCGAGAATATCCGGACCATTGCGGATGTCCTGGGAAAGCTGGGTTACCAGAAGAAGGTGGATGCCTTTATCCTCAGCATGAACAGGGCCGCTGAGAACGCGGCCCCGAAGGCGAAGAGATACTTCGTTGATGCCATCAAGCAGATGACCTTCGAGGATGCCATGGGGATACTGCGCGGCGGCGATACCTCGGCAACGGAATACTTCAAGTCCAAGACCCAACAGAGACTCTACAACGAGTTCAAACCCTCCATATCGGCCAGCATGAACAAGGTCGGCGTGACGAGGTCGTACAAGGACATGGTGGGAACCTACACGTCGTCCGTGCCCTTCGCAAGGATGGATTCCCTGGACCTCGACCATTACGTGACGACGAAGGCCCTCGACGGCCTTTTCTACATGATAGGGGAGGAAGAGAAAAAGATCCGCACCGACCCCGCCGCCAGGGTCACGGACCTCCTGAAGACGGTGTTCGGGAAGTAAGGACGGTTCCAGGTCTCAGGTCTCAGGTCGCAGGTCCCAGGCTAAAGGCCAGAGAAGCAACGCTCTTTGTTGTTGGAAAGGTTCGGATCTTGTTCCTGACCTGAAACTTGAAACCTGAGACCTGAGACCCTTTTTTAAACCTTCTTCAGCTTGTACTTTCTCGTTCCCAGTCCTATCTTCTCGGCGTGGTCGAGCTGGATGTTCCAGTCTATTTCGGGGAAGAGGGTCCGCCATTTGTCCTCACCTTTATGGAGGGTGTGATCGATCGCGGTACAGGGCAGCGAGGTCTCGTTGTTGACCATGTCGCAGGACGCGGCGTCGATGGCCACGGGGTCCTCGGAGGCGAGGATCCCGATGTCCCTGACGATGGGGGCGTCGCTGTTGGGGTAGCAGTCACAGGCGGGACTGACCTGGACGACGAAGTTGATGAAGAGCGACTTTTTTGCCTTGCCCGTGAGGGTGCCAAGGGCGTATTCGACCATCTTTTTCTGGAAGATGTCGGGGGATTCGTTCCACTGTACCTCAATGGCGCTGAAAGGGCAGATGAGGATGCACTCTCCGCAGCCGATGCATTTCTTGCCGTCGATAGATGCCTTCTTCGATGTCACCGAGATGGCCCCGGCGGGGCAATAGCCCGTGCAGAGCTTGCATCCCCGGCATGTCTCCACGTTCACCCTGGGGGAGACCGTCGAGTGCTGGACCAGTTTGCCTTCCCTCGTGGCGCACCCCATGCCGAGGTTCTTGAGGCAGCCCCCGAACCCGGAGAGCTCGTGGGCCTTGAAGTGTGTGACGGCGACGAGGGCGTCGGCATCGGCGATCTCCTTCGCTATGTGCGCCTCTTTCAATACCTCTCCGGCGATGGGTACCCGTGTCCCGCTGCCCCCCTTAAGGCCGTCGGCTATCACAATGGGACACTCGACGCTGGAATAACCGAACCCGTTGTGTAACGCCGTGGTGAGATGGCTGACGGTGTCGCTTCGCGAGCCTCTGTAGAGGGTGTTGGTATCGGTGAGAAAGGGTTTGCCCCCGGCTTCCCTGAGCCGCTTCGCTATCCTCCTCAGGAATACGGGTCTCAGGTATGCCGTGTTGCCCAGTTCCCCGAAGTGCACCTTGATGGCGACGAGGTCGTTTCCTACTATTTTCCTGTCAAGCCGTGCCGCGTTCATGAGGTCAACGATCTTATCGAGGAGATTGCGGCCCGGCTTTGTTCGCAGGTCTGTGAAATACACGGTGCTCATGGGGGCTCCTTTTTTGTTCACTTTACAGGCAAATTATGTTAGAAGTTAGGCGATTTTGTCAACAATTAAGGAGGTTAGACGGATGCTGAATCTTTCTGATAAACACGGCATGATACAGAAGATCGCCGAAAAGCTGGCCAGGGACAAAGTGGCCCCCCGCGCAAAAGAGATCGATTCTACGGGTGCCTTCCCCTGGGACCTTGTGGACATCTATAAGAAACACGGTTTCCTCTATCTGATGCTTCCCGAGAAGTTCGGCGGCCTCGATGGCGATATCACGTCCCTGTGCCTTGTAATTGAAGAACTGGCCAAGGTGTCCGGAGCCTCTTCTCTCATACCTCTCGCGCACAATGTCGGCGTCATGCCGATCATGATAGCGGCGAACGAGGAGCAGAAGGAGTACATCTACAGCAAGCTTTGCGAACCGGACAAGATGTATGTCGTTGCCTTCGCGCTCACCGAGCCCGACGCGGGTTCCGACGCGTCCCATATGAGGACGACGGCAGTGAAAGAGGGAGACCATTACTACCTCAACGGGAAGAAATCGATGATCACCAACGGGGCGAACGCGCAGTTCTTTTCGGTATTTGCCTCGACGAACCCTGCCAAACGGACCCAGGGCATCTCGGCCTTCTACCTTGAGAAGGACTACCCGGGGGTCATCATCGGCAAGAGCGAAGACAAGATGGGCATGATCGGTTCCGACATCACCGAGATCATATTCGACAATGTCAGGCTGGAAAAGGAGAATCTTATGGGGAAGGAGGGGCAGGGGTGGGACATCGCCATGTCGACCCTCAACCTTTCCCGTCCCGCCGTCGGGGCACAGGCGGTGGGCATCGCCCAGGGCGCCCTTGATTTCGCCGTTGAATATGCCTGGAAGAGGGTTCAGTTTGGCCAGAAACTGGCTGATTTCGAAGGTATACAGTTCATGGTGGCCGATATGGCCACAGGCGTGGAGGCCGCGAGGGCCCTCGTCTATGACGCGGCCCATCTCCTTGACATGAAAGTCTACGAGAGGGACAAGATGAGCGCCATCGGCGTCGACAAGCTTTCCGCCATGGCGAAGGTCTATTCCGCCGACGTTGCGATGAAGGTCACGACCGACGCGGTCCAGATACTCGGTGGGTACGGTTACACGAAGGAGTATCCCGTGGAGCGCATGATGCGCGACGCGAAGGCCACCCAGATATACGAAGGCACGAACCAGGTCCAGAGGGTCGTCATAGCAAGAGACATCTTCAGGAACAGAATGGGGTAACAAAACCGTTAGAACCGTTAGAACCGTTGGAATAAACAGAAATCAAAGACCAAGAACCCCGGACGATCGGATGACCATCCGGGGTTTTCTTTTGTTTTCACCTTCTAACGGTTCTAACGGCTTTAACGGTTCTAACTCTTTTTTTTTACCCCATCTTTTCCACGAATTCGAAGACGGGTATGGCGGATAGTGTCGTTATCTCCACGGTTCCCCTGGCACCGAGCTCGGTGGAGACGCGGGCGATCGTTTCGTTGTCGGGGGCTTCGACGATGTTGATGAAGTCGTACATGCCCAGGGTGGCATACTGGGCCAGGACCTTCGCGCCCATCTTCTCGATCTCCTGGTCCACCTCCCTGATGCGCTCGGGATTGTTCTTGATCGTCTTCCTGCCCTCATAGGTCAGCTTGCTCACAAGTATGTATATCGGCATATGGTCACCCCCTTTCCCGAAAATATTATAATATGGCCTCCCCCAATGCAACACGTTTTTCTATGACACCACCCCCGGCAATGATATCGTCATCGTAGAGCACGACGGACTGACCCGGTGTGACGCAGTCGACGGGTTCCTTGAAGGTGACCGAAAGGATATCGCCGCTGACGGTGCAGGAGCAGGGTCTGGCGGACTGACGGTAACGGACCCTGGCGGTGATCCCGCCGTCGAGGGAACGGCGGACCGAGATGTCCCGGGCCGCGAGGGCACGACCAAAAAGCTCCCTTTTCGTGCCGACAAAAACAGCGTTCTCGTCGGGGAAGATGTCGACGACGTAGAGTGCTTCCCTGAAAGGGATGTGTATGCCTCTTCGCTGCCCGATCGTGAAGAGATGGATGCCTTCATGGTGCCCGAGCAGCGTGCCGTCCGTGAGATAAACGGACCCCGGTCGGGGTTTGATGAACCGTGACAGGAAGTCCGTGTATCTGCGGCCGCCAAGAAAGCAGATATCCTGGCTCTCCCGCGAGCGGGGAAGGCGCAGCCCCGTATTCCGGGCCAAGGCCCTGAGCTCCGCTCTCGTGTGCTCGCCGAGGGGGAAGAGCGTTCGCGACAACGTTTCCCTGCTGATGGAGTAGAGGAAATAGGATTGGTCCTTGACCGCGTCCCTGCCTTTCCTGAGAAGTATGTCCCCATCGCTGTGCTCCGTGCGCGCGTAGTGCCCGGTGGCGATCATCTCCGCCCCCATGGCCATAGCCCGCTCGTAGAAGGCACCGAACTTTACGAACCGGTTGCACAGGACACAGGGATTGGGAGTGATACCATGGCGGTAGCTCTCTATGAAGGGCTCGATGACCCGCCCGGCGAAAACGTCGCTGAGGTCGACCACGTGATGGGGCAGACCGAGATCACGACAGAGACCCTTCGCCTCGGCGAGCGCGGACCTCATGATCAGGACGGCAGGGTCCCGGTCGTCGAACAGCGGTCCCTCGAGGAGCGTGAAGGTTACCCCGACGACGCGGTAGCCGGCTCCCTTGAGAAGGAACGCTGCCAGAAAGCTGTCGAAGCCCCCGCTCATGGCGACAAAGACCGTTTCCATGATCCATCATACCACAAAGGCTCAGATGGTTGAAACTTCACCGGTATTGTAGTATCATCATCCAACATGGAGGGGTGAATGAACAAGAAAACTAAGATCTTTGTCAGCCTGTTCCTGGTGTCCATCTTTCTTCTCGGGATCTACATCGGCGCCTATGGAAAGAGGACCGCACAGGGCGGGGAGAGCAAGGAGATATACGAATACCTGAGGACGTTTTCCGACGTTATCGATCTCGTCAAGCGCAATTACGTGGAGGACGTGAAGGATAAGGACATCGTGTACGCGGCCATCAAGGGTATCCTCGAATCCCTGGATCCCCATTCATCATTTCTTCCCCCTGACATGTACAAGGAGATGCAGACCGATACCAAGGGTGAGTTCGGCGGGATCGGTATCGAGATCACCATAAAGGATGGATTCCCGACGGTCATCACTCCCATAGAGGATACGCCGGCCTTCAAGGCGGGAATGAAGGCGGGAGACCATATCGTGAAGATCGACGGCAAGCCGACAAAGAACATGGGGCTGATGGATGTGGTGAAGCTGATCCGTGGACCCAAGGGCAAGGCTGTCACCCTGACCGTGGCCCGGGAAGGGACGCAGGGCCTCAAGGAATACACCGTCGTTCGTGATATTATCTTAGTCAAGAGCGTCAAGTTCAGAATGCTTTCCGACGAATATGGCTATATCCGTCTCGCCCAGTTCCAGGAGAAGACGTCGAAGGACCTGGACAATGCGCTGAAAGAGCTTGAGAGGAGCAACAAGGGCAAACCTTTGAAAGGGTTGGTGCTGGACCTCAGGAACGATCCCGGCGGGCTTCTCGAACAAGCGGTGGAAGTGACGGACAAGTTCCTCTCCGAAGGCGTCATCGTTTCCATACAGGGCAGGGGAGGCAAGAAAGCTCCCGATGACAGCAAGATGAAGTTCTATGCACAGAAAAAGGGCCAGGAATTCCTGGGGCCCATGGTCGTGCTTGTCAACGAGGGCAGCGCCAGCGCGTCGGAGATCGTCGCGGGGGCCCTTCAGGATTACAAACGGGCCGTCATAGTTGGCACGAAAAGCTTCGGTAAGGGATCGGTGCAGACCATATTCCCTCTGGGTGACGGGTCCGCCGTGCGGTTGACGACAGCGAAGTATTTCACGCCCAAAGGGCGGTCCATCCAATCGGAAGGCATCGTTCCCGACATCACCGTGGAGAACACCTTCGTGAGGTCGAGGGAGAAGCTGGCGCCCATCACGGAAAAGGACCTCGAGAAGAAGAACGACAGGAGCCCCATGCCCAGGAGGCCCGAGGACATCACCATAAAGAACCTCGAGGATGAGGATTTCCAGCTTTACATGGGCCTTCAGATCCTCAAGAGCTGGGAGGCTTTGAGGGGCAAGGCCTCCTAAAGGCCCCCTCGCGGAGGACGGGAACGGGTGGGCCGCAGCCGGTTTTGCCCGTTCTTTTTTCGGCCGAATCGTGCGGAGGGCTTGTCTTTTTCAAGACGAGGTTTTATCCTTTGTTACGTCAGTTAGCGGTCTTTCCATCATAGCGAAAAGGAGGACACATGAAACCGATAGAGATCAAACCGGGTATCTACTGGGTTGGGGTGATCGACTGGGCCGTCCGGGATTTTCACGGTTACGTTACGAAGAATGGCACCACGTACAATAACTACCTTATCATGGATGATGAGGTGACCCTTCTCGACACCGTCAAACATGACTTCGACACGACGGCAGTGGAGAACATAAGGCGCGTCGTCGATCCTTACAAGATCAGGAACATCGTGATAAACCACATCGAACCGGACCACGCGAGCAGCATCGCGGCGATCATGGAGTATACACCCGACGCGACCATCTTCATCACGGAGAGGGGAAAAAAGGGTCTTGACCGCCACTTCGACACATCACGGTGGAAGTTCAGGATAGTCAAGAGCGGCGATACGCTGAAGACGGGGAAGTACACCCTGACGTTCCTGGAAACGCCCATGCTTCACTGGCCGGATTCCATGGTGACCTACATACCCGAGGCGAAGCTCCTCATATCGCAGGATGCCTTCGGTCAGCACATGGCCTCGGCGGCCAGGTTCGACGATGAGTTCTTTTCATGCCACTCCCAGTTCGAGCTCGACGACGCCATCGTGGACTATTACGCCAACATCCTCATGCCCTTCGGGAAGCTCATCGAGGCGAAGATCCAGGAGATCGTGAAGCTCGGGCTGGAGATCGATATGATAGCTCCCGATCATGGTGTCATATGGAGAAAGGACCCGGGTTACATCATACAGCGGTACCTCGACCTGGCGAAAGGCAAGGCGGATCTGTCAGCCGTCATCATTTACGACACAATGTGGCATTCGACGGAGCTCATGAGCGATCCCATCATGAACGGCATCAAGGACGAAGGGGTGCCGTGCAAGGTGATCAAACTGAGGTCGACACCCATGAGCGAGGCGATAAAGGAGTTCTGGAAGGCGCGGGGTTGCCTCATCGGTACCCCGACCATCAACAACGTCATGTTCCCGTCCGTTGCGGAGTTCCTGTATCACCTTGCGGGCTTGAGGCCGAAAGACAGGATCGTCGGTGGGTTTGGCAGCTACGGATGGGGAGGTGGTGCGGTCAAGGAGGCCTATGCCAGGTTTCAGCAGATGGGCCTCGAAACGGTGGAGCCCGGTCTCCAGGTGTTGTACAAACCGTCAGAAGAGGACATGAACAGATGCTACGAATTCGGCCGGGACTTCGCGAAGCGTCTGAAGGAGTATCATGGAAAGTATTGAGCGTCACCATATTTGCGTATAACACCGAAAGGAGGCACCATGTCAAAAACACAGAAGAACCTCGAGGAAGCATTCTCCGGCGAGTCGCAGGCCAATCGGAAGTATCTCGCCTTCGCGAAGAAGGCGGATGAAGAAGGTTTCAAACAGGCGGCCAAGCTCTTCAGAGCGGCGGCGGAGGCGGAGACCATTCACGCCCACAACCACCTCAGGGAGCTCAAGGGTATAAAGAGTACGAAAGAGAACCTCATGGAAGCGATCGGCGGAGAGACCCACGAGTTCAAGTCCATGTATCCGGCAATGATCGAGGAGGCGAAGGCGGAGGGGAACGCGGGCGCTGTGAGAACCTTCCAGTTCGCCAACGATGTTGAGATCGTGCATGCGGGTCTCTATCAAAAGGCACTCGACACCCTTGGCAAGAACGAGGACACCGACTATTGGATCTGCAAGGTGTGCGGCAATACCGTTGAGGGAGAGCCGCCCGACGAGTGTCCGGTCTGCAAGGCGAAGAAGGTTGCCTTCTACAAGGTAGCCTGACGTGGCAATATCTGAGCGGCCGGGGAGGGGTTAGCCTTCCCGGCCCTCTTCTTGTGGAGGATCAGGTGAGACTGGTCGTATTCAATGGAAGTCCCAGGGTAGGGGGCAACACGGACCTCCTCGTCACGTCGGTCCAGAAGGGGATCGATCGGCATCTGCACCGTGTGGATATATTCCGTCTCAACGACATGAATATCAGGCCCTGCCAGAACTGTGGAGGATGCACCGATACCGGGGTGTGCGTCCTGAAGGACCAGATGCAGCAGGTGTATCCGGCCCTCAGGAAAGCGGACAGGATCATCCTCGCTTCGCCCATCTACTTCTCCGGACTGTCGGCCCAGACGAAGACCATGATCGACCGGTGTCAGCCTCTGTGGTGTGAAAAGTATATCCACAACATGCCTCTCCATGGGCCCATTCACCGCAAGGGCCTCCTCATCCTGGTCGGGGGGATGAAGAAGCAGGTGGGTGCCGATTGCGCCGGCGCCACGGCGACAGCTTTTTTTCGGAGCGTGAGCGTTGAGGAGCATAGGACCCTGGCATACCTCGGCATTGATTCGAAAGGAGCCATCCGTTCGCATCCGACGGCCCTCAACGATGTCTACGAAGCCGCGAAACAGCTCATGACGCATTAACAGACGGTTCCAGGTTCCAGGTTTCAAGTTTCAGGCAGGAAAAAGCGGTTTCAAGTCCCAGGTTAGAGGTCAAAGATGCACCGGGTAGAGAACCTGAAAGGTGGAACTTGAGGCTTGAGACGGTTCTGGAACGGTCTTTTCCCTTGTTTCTTTGTCATCTCCATAGTATAACCAAACGGAAAATGAAAGGTTTGCGGATATGAGCGAGGAGCTGTTTCCCGTAACCGCTCTTGATGAGGGACAGGAGGCAACGGTGCGTCTTCTCTCGGGGGGGGAGGCACTGACGGGACGTCTCGCGGCGATGGGCATCATTCCCGGGACACGGATCAAGCTCCTCAGGAAGAGCCGGGGACAGATCATTGTCCTCGCTTCCGATACCCGCGTTGCCCTTGGCAAGGGCCAGGCGGAGAAGATCCTTGTCAAGAGGGAAAGCCCGGATGAGGCCGAAGGCAGGCCCGAGGCAAGGCGCAGTCTTCTGGTTGCTCTGGCGGGGCAGCCGAACGTGGGCAAAACGACGGTCTTCAACCTCCTCACCGGGCTTTCACAGCACATCGGCAACTGGCCGGGAAAGACGGTGGAGCGCAAGGAAGGCATCCACAGGATAAAAGATACTGAGATCACGCTCGTGGACCTCCCCGGGACTTACAGCCTCAGCGCCTACTCGGAGGAGGAAAGGGTGACGCGGGAGTTCCTCATCCAGGAGCACCCGGACATAACGGTCCTCTTCGTCAACGCATCGGCGCTGGAAAGAAGTCTTTATCTTCTCACCGAGCTTCTCCTTCTGCGGTCACCTGTGATCGTGGCCGTCAACATGTTCGATGTCGCGGAAGACCAGGGCGTGCATGTAGACACAGAGGCTCTTGCGGCATCTCTGGGTTTGCCCGTTATCTCAACGGTGGCCACGAAGAACAAGGGCATCAGGGAACTCCTCGAGGAGATCCTCAAGGTGGCGGAGAACCCGGGCCTGTACAAACCGAAGACCCCCCGGGTGACACAGGACCACCATGACATATACCTGAAGATATCGGAACTCATCAGGGACCATGTGCCCGTGCCCTACACGGTGGAATGGGTGGTGACGAAGCTCATGGAGGGCGACTCGGAGGTTAGCGAGACGTTCCAGGGGATCATTCCCTCCGGGACCTGGAACGAGATACAGACCCTTCTCGTCGCTCACGAGGATGCATTGCGCGCCGTCGTGGGGGGGAGGTACGACTGGATAGAGGACGCTACCCGCGCCGCGGTCTCACGGTTCAGGCGCGGCCAGGTGTTGATGACGGACCGCATAGACCATGTCCTGACCAGGCCCCTGACAGGCATACCCGTGCTTCTTGCCATTCTTGGGATCGTTTTTCTTGTCACTTTCGCTGTCGGGTATCCCCTGCAGGGTTACCTCGAGTCTCTTGTAGCGTCCCTGGGCTCCATGGTTCAGAACCTTCTCGAGGAGGAGCCGCAGTGGATCAAGGGACTTCTCGTCGATGGGATCATCGGGGGGGCGGGATCCGTTACGACCTTTGTCCCCATACTCCTCATATTCTTCTTTGCCATGTCCTTCCTGGAGAATGTTGGGTACATGGCCCGAGCCGCCTTTGTCATGGACCGTTTCATGCATATCATCGGGCTTCACGGGAAGAGCTTTCTACCCATGTGTCTCGGGTTCGGGTGCAATGTCGCGTCCGTGCTCGGAGCGCGTATAGTCGAATCGAGGAAGGCGAGGCTCCTTACCATATTCCTCACGCCATTCGTTCCCTGCACTGGCCGGCTGGCTGTGATAACCTTTGTCGCGGCGGCCGTCTTCGCGGGCAAGGCGCTTGTCGTCACATGGCTCCTCGTGGCCCTCAACGTTGTCATGCTCGGTGTGGCCGGTATGTTCATTGGAAGGTTCCTGCTCCGTCAGGAGGCAGTTCCATTCATCATGGAACTCCCACTCTATCACAAACCCGATTTCAGGACCATCGGACTCGTGGTGTGGCATCGCACCGTCGCCTTCATCAAAAAGGCGGGCACGGTCATCCTCCTCTTCTCCATCTTTCTCTGGATCCTGTCGAACGTACCTGCGGGGAGCGTCGAGAACAGCGTGCTTGGAAGGGTAGGGATCCTTCTCGAACCCCTGGGAAGGCCTCTTGGCCTTGATTGGCGGATGGTCGTTGCTCTCCTTTCGAGCGTCATCGCCAAGGAGAACTCCGTCGCGACCCTGGGTGTTCTGTACAATGTCGGAGACCAGGGTCTGATGGCGGTCCTTTCGAGTGCCATCCCTCACGCGTCGGCATTGTCCTTCCTTGTGGTGCTCATGCTTTTCATTCCCTGCGCTCCCACCATCGTCGTCATGAAGCAGGAGATGAACGACAGGAAATGGTTCATCATATCTTTCTTCTTCATGATCTTTCTGTCCTATATCATGGGAATGGCCGCCTACAGCCTCGCAAGGGCGGCAGGGATCTGATAGACGGCTTGAACAGCTTAGATCGCTTGAGCCGCTTGAGCGTTAAAGAATAAGAAGAAATAACGCCACTCGTATCTTTGACTTGGCGCGATCACGAGCGCTCCAGCCTGGCGGAGATAAGGGGGGTCTGTTTTTTGTCTTTCACGTTCAAGCGGCTCAAGCTGTTCAAGCAGTCTTTAGCCTTGACTCTTTTCCCCGGGTTCTGTAGACTGAACGCGGGTTCAAATGAACAGGCGTTCAGCTCAAGAGACTCGTGCTATGATCAATGATGCGGCGCTCCGGGTGTTCTCGCGATCGGGCTATGACGGGGCCAGCATGAGGATGATAGCGTCGGAGGCCGGCATCAGCGTGGGGGCGCTTTATCTTCACTACAGGAGCAAGGAGGAGCTTTGCTCCACTGTTTTCAGAGGTCTTTTCGAGGAGTTCCGGAATGCCATCGCGGAAAGGACCCGGGGGATCTCCGACCCGGCCGAACAGATACGCTCCTACATAAGAGCGTATATGGAAATGGCAAGGGTCCATCGCGAGTTCATCTATACCTTCAATAAGGATAAAGGGTTCACCTTCGGTGTGGAATGGAAGCAGAGGTTCTTCGTGGAACTCCGGGGGTTCATGAACGGGATCATCAGACGGGGTATAGAAGAGGGGACCTTTGCCGACATCGAGGAGAGCGAGGCGACAAAGATCGTCCTCAGCGTTCTCAGGGGGTATGTCGTTTCCATCGTCATCGATCCCGAGAATCTTTTTACCGCCGACGCGTGCACGGACATCCTTCTCAATGGTCTTGTCAAACGCCGGGATCCTGAAAAAGGAGCGGGTCTTTCCCGGTGAGATTACCTGTCCCGATATTCATGACCTTCACGTTCCTGTGGCTCGCAGCCATGGGACACTGCGGGTCGTACACCCTGGACGATCTTTACTCCATAGCCCTCCAGCGTTCCGAGAGGGTGAAGATATCCGAAGAGGACCTCGCCATAGCCAGGACAGGGAAGGACAAGGCCATGTCCGCCCTGCTGCCGACGATATCCGGTCTGGGCAATTACACGGGGTACAAGGACCGGAAGGTCTCCGACACAGGGAGCCTGACCCAGCCTGATGAGTCCTCCGCGTGGAGTCTGCGCCTCGACCATTCCGTGTCCATGTCGGGCAGGGAGATCACAGCCTACAGGGCGGCGAGGGACAACATAAAGAAGACGGACCATGACCTCTTCGCGGTGAAGGAACAGTACATCCTTTCGGTGACGAACGCCTATTACGACGTCCTCAAGGCGTCGCGCCTCGTGGAGATACAGAAGCAGAACGTGGAGCGCCTGACGAAACACAGGGATGCGGCATCGATCAGGCTCAGGATAGGCGAGGTCACGAAGACGGCCGTCCTGAGGGCTGAGGCGGAGCTGTCGGGGGCGCGTTCCGATCTCGTCAAGGCGGAGAATCTCCTCAGGTTCACAAAGGCCGTCCTGAAGAGGATCGTCGGCCTCGAGGACGAGTTCGATATCGTCGATACACATAAGGGAGGCGCCGCAGGTCTCAAGGACATAAGTGAGGGCAACGCCGACCCTGTCATCGGGAATTGCCCGGGGCTCGAGCTTGGGTGCCTGAGACAGATCGCTTCCGTGGAGAGGGCGGAGTTGAAGTCGTCGGGGATCCAGAAGGATATCGCTTCCTCCCAGGTCGCCATCGCCCGGGGCTCTTACTGGCCGACCCTTGCCGTTGAGGGGGTTTTCGCGCAGAAGAAGGAGACCCCCGAGACAAGCGGTCTCATCAGGGACAATCTCTATGGCGGCGTCAGGTTGGTGTTTCCCTTTTTTGAGGGGGGCTTAAGGGCCGCCGAGGTGAGGGAGGCGGAATCGAGGAAGAGACAAACGGACTATGCGTACGATGACCTGAAAAAGAGCGTCACTGTCGAGGTTGAGAGCTCTTACCTTGATTTTATCACCCAGAAGGGTATCCTGCGGTCCCTCGAGGACCAATGGGTGTTTGCCGACGATAACTACAAGGCCGTTTCAAAGCAGTTCGAGTTCGGTCTCGCGCAGAGTGTGGATGTTATGGACGCCAACACGCTCCTCGTGACGGCCGAGCGTCAGCTTATCGATGCCCTGTACCAGTACCAGCAGGCTGTTGTCCGTCTGAGACGCTCCACGGGGACACTGCTCGCGTCGGTGAACAAGGGGACCATTGGTGCCCCCGCCGGGGTCGTGAAGGAGAACATGGTGAAATGAAAAGAAGGACCATCGGAATAGCGGGCCTCACGCTCCTTGCCCTGTCAGGCATTATCCTGCCGTCGGCGGGTTGCGGAAAAAAGAGTGCCGGGGACAAGGCCGTGAACGTCATCGTGCAGGCCGCGGAAAACCGTAAGGTGCGCCCCTACATAGAGTCCACGGGGACCCTGAACCCCAATGAAGAGATAGTCATGGGCGCCGAAATAGACGGAATAGTCCGGACCGTGAAGGTGGACGAGGGCACCGTCGTCACGAAGGGAATGCTCCTCGCGACGCTGGACGATACGGAGTACGCGCACGAAGTGATACGGGCAAAGGCGGCCCTCAAGCAGACAGAGGCGTCGCTGGCGAACACGAAGATGGAGTTCTCGAGGAAGGATGCCCTCTACAAGGAACAGCTCGTGACGAGACAACAATACGATGATGTGTTCACGCGGTTGACCCTTGCCGAGTCCGAGGTCGATCGCGCCAGGGCCGCCCTCGTCATAGCCAATCAGAAGCTGGCCAAAACGAGGCTCCACGCACCGACGGCATGCCGGGTCAAGGAGAAGAAGGTGTCCGTGGGGGATTTCGTGAAGAACGGGACCCCGATGCTCGTATTGATCCAACCGGCCCCCCTGAAGCTTCGATTTTCTGTTCCCGAACGCGATATCGGCAGGATGAAGGTCGGCCAGGAGGTACACGTCAGGGTCGATGCCTTTCCCGGGCGTGAGTTTGTCGGGAAGGTGTCCATAGTCTTCCCGAGCCTCGAGGAGAAGACGCGGAGCCTTACGGTGGAAGCCCTTATCCCGAACGGACAGGATGAGCTCAAACCCGGCCTTTTCGCGAAGGTCCGCCTGTATACAGGCGATGAGCAGGATACGGTCCTCGTTCCCGTTACCTCTCTCCTGTACGAGGGCGACAGGGTGCGCCTCTATGTTATTGAGGGCACCACCGCCAGGGAGCGCGCCGTGAAGCTGGGCAACAAATATGGCGAATTCATGGAGATCTCCTCGGGGTTGAAGGCGGGTGAGATGGTCGTCGTCGCGGGACAGCAGAACCTTTCGGAAGGGGCTAAGGTCTCCGTCGAGAAGTCCCCGGAGCGGGAGAAGGGCAAAGAGGGAATGGAAGACAAAGAGGGAAAGAGATGACAACGCACGGGATGCTCCGCGTCGGGACGGTTGCCTGCTGACCTATGTGGCTTTCCGATACATCAATCAAGAGACCCGTATTTGCCACCATGCTCGTCATGGCCCTCGTTGTTCTCGGCATTGTCAGCTATCCGAGCATCGGTGTCGATCTTTTCCCCAAGGTCGATCTGCCCATGGTCAACATCAGGACGGAGCTCAAGGGGGCGAGCCCCGAGATCATGGACATCGACGTTACGGACAAGATCGAGGAGTCCGTCAACACCATCAGCGGCATCAAGACGATCACCTCATCGAGCACGGAAGGGGCATCGAACATCACCGTTGAGTTCGTGCTCGAAAAAGACATCGACCTGGCCGTGCAGGATGTCAGGGAAAAGATATCCGTGATACGGTCCAAGCTGCCGAGTGACATCGACGAGCCCATCGTGGAGAAGGTCGATCCCGACGCGACACCCGTCATGTGGCTTGCCCTGCACGGGCAGAGATCGATCCGTGATCTTTCCACCTACGCCGATGAGGTCCTCAAGGAACAGCTCCAGCGGATAAACGGGGTCGGTGCGATCCGACTGTATGGACTGAGGCTCCGCCAGGCCCGCATATGGCTCGACAACGACAGGTTGAGGGCATATGGCGTGACGGCCCATGACGTCATGAAATGCCTCCAGAGGGAGAACGTCGAGCTGCCGGGAGGAAGGATAGAGAGCGCGACGAAAGAGTACACCATCAAGGTCAAGGGCGAGTTCCCGACGATCCAGCAGTTCAACGAGATGGTACTGGGGTATTACAAGGGAACGCCCGTGCGCCTGAGGGACATCGGCCGCGCCGAGGACGGCATGGAAGAGAAGCGGACCATTTCCCGGTATAATGGAGCTCCCAGTGTCGCGGTCGGTATCCAGAAACAGTCGGGAACGAACACCGTCGAGGTCATAGAGAGGATAAAGAAAGAACTCGAAGAGGTATCGCGGCTCCTGCCCAACGGCATGAACCTGGGTATTGCCTTCGACCAGTCGAACTTCATAAAAAGGTCCATAAACGAGGTCCAGCATCACCTCGTGTACGGCGGGTTCTTCGCCATTCTGGCCGTCCTTCTTTTCCTGAGGAACTTCAGGACGACGATCATAAGCGCGCTGGCCATCCCGGCGTCTGTCGTTTCGACCTTCGCGATCATGAACGCCTTCGGCTTCACCTTCAACAACATGTCCATGCTGGCCCTGTCGCTTTCCATTGGTATTCTGATAGATGACGCCATCATCGTCATAGAGAATATCCAGCGCCATATCGAGGAGGGGATGACACCCAGGGAAGCCGCCTTCTTTGCCACCTCCGAGATCGGCCTTGCTGTTTCGGCAACGACGCTTGCCATCATCGTCATCTTCATCCCCGTGGCATTCATGAAGGGCATCATCGGGCGCTTCTTCTTCCAGTTCGGTATGACGGTGGTCTTTGCCGTGATGGTCTCCTGGTTTGTTTCGTTCACGTTGACGCCCATGCTGGCGTCCCTCTACCTGAAGGGCAGGAGCAGTACCGGAAAGTCTGTCAGAATGCCGGCATGTGTCCGAAGGATCGGGGAGCGCTGCCGCGTATCCGAGAGACTGCAACGGTTCTCGGCGCTCCTCGAAGGGAGCTACGAGAGGCTCGAAGGAAGGTACCGCGGGGTACTCACGTGGGCCCTTTACCACCGGACGAAGGTGCTTGTCTTCGCCGGGGGCACATTCGTTCTGGGTCTTTGTCTCATGTTCTTCATCGGAAAGGAGTTCACTCCGTCGGAAGACCAGAGCCGCTTCGTCATCCGGCTCCAGACCCCCATCGATTATTCCGTCGATGAGGTGGACCACATGAACCGCAAGGCCGAGGAGATCGTGAAGAGGTTCCCGGAGGTCCGGAGCGTTCTGTATACGCAGGGTGGGGGACGTACGAAGGAAACGAACAAGGCGAACCTGTCCGTTAATCTCGTTCCGAAATCGGAGCGCCGGAGGACCCAGGAAGAGATCAAGGCCGAGATGCGCAGGGCCTTGAGGAAGATACCGGGACTGAAGGCTTCCGTGGAGAACATATCCATGATAGGAGGCGGACAGAGACAGGTGGCCATCATGTACAGCATCCGCGGCCTGGAACTGGACAAACTGGAGGCGTACACGAGGGATATCCGCGACCGCTTCGGCAGGTTGCCGGGGATAGTCGACCTCGACACATCACTTGAGAAGGGCAAGCCGGAGGTCCGCGTCTTCATCGATCGTGACAAGGCTGCCGACCTTGGCGTCGACGTGGCGACGGTGGCCGAGACGGCCAACTTTCTCCTCAGCGGTGAGGTGGAGATAACGAAGTTCAAGGACGAGGCGAGGGGAAGGCGCTATGATGTTCGGGTGAGGCTCAATCCTGAGAACAGGACCGATCCTGAGGACATCGGCGAGATCTACATCAGGTCGAAAGAGGGTAAACTGGTCATGCTTTCCAACATCGTGAGCCTCAAGGAAGGCGGCGGTCCGAGCGTCATAAACCGCGTCGACCGACAGCGGGCGGTGACCCTTTTCGCGAACCTCGAGAAAAAACCCCTGGGACAGGCGAAGTCGGAGCTTGACGACATATCCTCAAAGGTGCTTACGGCCGGGTATTCAGGCAGCTACAAGGGGCAGGCCGACACCATGAAGGAGTCTTTCGGATATCTCCTGTTCGCCGCCATCCTGGGCGTGATCATGGCATACATGGTCCTCGCCGCGCAATTCGAAAGCTTCATACATCCCTTCACGGTGCTTCTGTCCATGCCGTTCTCCCTTATAGGGGCTTTCGGCGCCCTTTTTGTCACGGGAAAGACGCTCAACATCTTCAGCATCATCGGGCTCATCCTTCTCATGGGCCTCGTGAAGAAGAACGCCATCCTCCTCGTGGACTACACGAATATACTCAGGGAGCGCGGGGCCGCGCGGAGGGACGCTCTCCTCGAAGCCGGCCCCGTCAGGCTCCGTCCCATTCTCATGACCACCTTCGCCATGATCATGGGCATGCTGCCCATCGCCATCGGGATCGGCGAGGGTGCCGAAACCCGCTCCCCCATGGCCCTTGCCACCATTGGAGGTCTTGTCACGTCGCTGATCCTGACGCTCGTTGTTATTCCCGTGGCGTATGATCTTTTCGACGAGATGAAAGAAAGATATTTTCCCCGGAAGGACGGATAGAATGAAGATGCTGATCATTGTCTACAGCGATGTCGTCGATGAAGAGCTTGTCGCGGCGTTGAAGAAGGCCGGCGTTTCCGGATACACGAAGTGGAAAGAGACCCTGGGAGAAGGGCCGGGAACGGGGCCCAAACTGGCCACGAACATCTGGCCCGGCAAGAACAACGTCATCGCCGTTGTTGTGAACGACGAAGAACTTCCCACGGTTTCGGGATTCCTTCGGGATCTAAAGGGGTCCCATCCGAAAGGGGGCATAAAGACCTTTATCCTTACGGTCGAGGGAACCATTTAACCTCCCCCTTTGCGAAATAGCCGGCCGGTGCTTATCTTATGTACGATCGTGCTCTGTCGGGAAGAGCATAAGGACGGCATGTAAGGATACGAAATGAGTCTTTTCTTTATCACCTTTTTCACGCTCTACACGGCGCTTCACGCGTATGTTTTCATAAAGGCATGGTATGCCTTTCGGTTCCGGCCGCTTACGGGCTGCGTCATCGGTTTCATACTCCTCTTCTGTGTCTTCATGCCCCTTTTTGTCCGTGCCCTCGAACAGGGCGGGCAGGAATCCATCGCGCGAATGTTCGCCTATGCCGGTTACATCTGGATGAGCGCGGTCTTTATCTTCTTTATCGCATCCCTTGCCATCGATATCGGCAGACTGTGTGTTATCATCGCGGCGTCGCTCTTCAAGGTCGGGCTGCCGGCAACGGTGCGCTCGAACCTGGTTCTTTTCCTTGTTCCTGTCGCCGTATCGGTCTTCACAGTGGTGTACGGATACCATGAGGCCGCTTCGGTCCGCACGGAGAGGGTGCGCGTCGAGACGTCCAAGCTCCCTGCCGGGATCGAAAAGGTGACGATAGTCCAGGTCTCGGATATCCATCTCGGGCTCGTCAACAGGGAAAGGATGCTGGAGAGAGCGGTGGCGGCCGTGAGGGAGGCCCGTCCCGACATGGTCGTGTCGACGGGCGATCTCGTGGACGGACAGATCAACAATATCAACGGTCTTTCCGACATGCTCAGGGACATCAAGCCCCGGTACGGGAAATACGCGATCATGGGAAACCACGAGTTCTACGCGGGTGTCGGGGTTTCGGAGGATTTCACCAGGAAAGCCGGGTTCAGGATGCTCCGCAACGAAGGCATCACCATCGATGGGATCATGAACGTGGCAGGTGTCGACGATGATGCCGCACACAGGTCGTCGGGCCGCCACTCGCCCGGGGAGAGATCCCTGCTCGAGGGGTTGCCGCGGCACCTTTTCACCGTGTTCTTGAAACACCGTCCCGTCGTGGCAGGATCATCTCAGGGGTTCTTCGACATCCAGCTCTCCGGCCATACCCACGGCGGGCAGATCTATCCCTTCAAGTATATAACGCGCATATCTTTCCCCATGGTCGCCGGCCTCTACCCGCTGAAGAACGGTTCCCTCCTCTATGTCAGCAGGGGGACCGGAACATGGGGCCCCCCGATACGCTTCCTCACCCCACCGGAAGTGACGGTGATCGAGGTGGTGGGGAAGAGATAGTTTCCCCCTCTTTACTCTTTCCCATTTTTCCTTTAATCTATCTCTCATGGAAAACACAGACGCTACATTTAAATCCACGGCATTGGAGATCAATCTCGAGCGGACGAGGGCGACCGTCGAGATACCCGAGAAGTACCGGGTCCTGATGGAGGTCATGGAGGGGCACTACGGTATCCTGAGGCGTCTCGAAGATCTGCTTGTCGAGCTGAACCATCCCTTTGTCAACTGGGAGTATGTTCTGACGCAGCTCAAGGGTCTTTCCATCGGGGATTTCTACGATTTCAACCGTCATGACAATGGTCTTGCGGCGCTTGCCCTTCTTTCCGACATATACACGGATACCATTTCCCTGGCCCGGGACGAACGTGTCCAGGACAGCGCGGTCAGGTATCTCTTCGAGTTCATCAACACGATCATCGGAAAGAGCGGCGGGAGACTGGAAAGGAATCTCGGCCTTGTCTCCTCTATTTTTTCCTCGCTCCTCGAATTTGCCCGCAAGGGGAGGCATCCGTTCCTGAGGAAATCATCGACGTATCTGAAGGCGACGCTTGGGCTTCTGCGGGAGCACGAGTGCTCCGTCGAACTCCCTGTCCTCAGGGATCTTCTCTACATAATGTTCCGGGAGACCTACGACTTCTGGGCAACGCAGCCTGACCCGACGGAGTGGTACGTGTCCGATGGGGAAGACGAAGCGGCGGCCATGGAGTTCAGGAGGCTTGTCTCTCCCTTGAGCCACGGGCACATGAAAGAGCTCCTCGAGCGTGTGGACAGACTCCACGACGCCGTGGCCACCGGAACGGATGGCATTCGGGATTATCTCGAGATGCCCGATTACTTCCAGATTGTAAATGGGTATCTTCTCGTAGCCGATGAGCTGGAGCGGTCGGGGGTGTTCACCGGCAGAAGCTTTCTCGTCAAACTCGACTTCCTCTTTCACGTCCTGAACGTGCCGGGCCTCATCGATATCCACGCGTCGGGCCTTATAGAGATCAACCGATGCCTGGGAAAGGTCTTTCAGCAGACGCAGGACCAGGACCTTCAGGAGTTCGTGAAGAAGGTTTTCTCCTCCATGAAACGGACCATCGGGCGCAGCCAGTTCCAGTCGAAGATAATCGACTGCATCACAACCCTCGCCAGGGGTGTCTTCGACCAGAACAACCATCCCCTCGTGGATGCCTTCATCGACGAACTCATCGGGTTCGGGTTTCAGTACCCCGACATCGCGGGTTCCACGTCGGAGTGGCAGATCAAGGCCAACCCGGCGCATATCGAGAATATCAGGTCCTGGCTGAAGATAATCGGTTTCAGGCCACGGTGGACAAAGAGGCTTCTTTCCGCTCTCATCGTCAATCTCAAACTGCAGGGCGTCTTCGTCAAGGACACGGACCTCTTCCAGAAGGAGATATCGGCGTTCCTGAACTCCGACATTACCCCTTCCTACAACCTGGTCAAACAGCTTCTCAGGCTTTTTCCCATCTTTTTTACGGAGATAGGCGCCGAAGGCGAGCTGAGGGAAACGTCGACGAATGTCGACGAGTTGTCGGCACGCAACGACAAGCTCATATTTTTCCTGAGGAAGCAATCTCACGTGGAGAGCAACAGCCTCCTCGTCCCTTTCACGGAGGATATCTTCCGGTACTGGGCCACAGGAGACAGGTCTTACATCAAGCCCCATCTTCCCGAGGAGGTTTTCGAACAGGTCCACAGTGAAGGAGAGTTTTTCGACGATCTTCATATCGCCTTCAAGAACCTCCTCATCCGCGCCAAGGAAGACCCGAGGAATTTCCTGGAATGGGACGCGGCAAGGATCTTCAAGGAGGTCAAGGGTATACGCAGGATCAGCGACAGGGAGCGTGAAAGGGCGCGGCTCATGCTCCGGTACTATCAGCTCATATACAAGAAATACAACCATCAGCACATCGACCTCCTGAGGGACCTCGAGATATCCTGCATCGTCGATATTCCCAGGATCCGTTCGCTGAAAAGGGCGCTGAAGAGGAAGGACCACTACGCGGCGCTCAACATCACTCTGGACATGCTGGCGGGACTGAAAGGAAAGGTCCTTTCTCCCGTGAAGACGGATTATTTCGAGAACATATACCACAAGAGGCACATAGCCGCCGGCATACCGTCCATGTACGGGACATACCGCGAAGAGAAGTTCGAGGCCATGGGCCTCACCTTTCGCCTTGAAAGCCTCGCGACGATGCTCTTCGACAAGCTCATTCAGTCCCTCAATCTGAAGTTCATAACGAAGAGCACCCTCATGAGGATCCATGAGTATCTCTGGCTCTATGTGAAGGCCCTGGACGTGGACGGCATAGCGACCGAGGGCCTCGTGTCCAAGATGAGATACATCACCGCCGCCCTCCAGATACGGCAGTTCTCCATAGATCAGTACATAGATATATTCCAGTTCATCTCGAAACAGATACAGGATATCATCAGGGATTATTACATCAACGCCCACGCGATGAACCTGCCTGTCATCATCGACCAGATCATGGATCTGAAGGGGGATGGCGATGGGACGGGGCAATCGAGGCAGGAGGTCATCTACCGCGACTCCGAGAACTTCATCCGGTCTTTCATTGCCTCGGCTTTCGGCCTTCAGGTCTTCGACAATTTCATAAACTCCATCACCAGGGCCCTCGGTCAGGAACTCGAGAAGTTCAAGGACAACAAGCAGATCCTCAACCTCGTCATGGCCTACATCCCGGAGCTGACCATTTCTCCGATATACGAGAAGAAGAAGGATATCGATAACCAGGTCCTCATCGGGAACAAGGGGTATTTCCTGAAGCAGATGGCGTCCCTCGGTTTTCCGGTGCCGCCCGGTTTCATCATCACGACGGAGGTCTTCCGGGGATACGAGGCGGTCATCGGGTACAAGTACATCTTCAAGGACTTGAGCGCCCGCATCTACAACGAGATACAGTCGCTGGAACGCGTGACGGGGAAGAAGTTCGGCAATCCGCGCAACCCGCTTCTTCTGTCCGTCCGCAGCGGTGCCACGATCTCGTTGCCCGGCATGATGCACTCTTTTCTCAATGTGGGACTCAACGAGACGATAGCCGAGGGCCTCAGCAGGTTCAGGGAATACCGCTGGGCGGCCTGGGACTCCTACCGGCGGTTCCTTCAGACATGGGGCATGTTCCAGGGTCTCGAGAGGAACATCTTCGATGAGATCATGAACAGCTTTAAGCTGAAGTACGGTGTTTCCAAGAAGATACAGTTCGGACCCGACCAGATGAGGCAACTTGCCCTTTCCTACAAGAAGGCGATGGAGGACAGGGGCATCGTTATCAGCAACGACCCTCACAAGCAGCTCCAGGAGGCGATCATGCTCGTCTTCGACTCCTGGTACTCGCAGCAGGCACGCATCTACCGTCACCAGATGCACGTGTCCGACGAATGGGGCACGGCCGTTATCGTCCAGGCGATGGTCTTCGGAAACCTCAACGAGAATTCCGGGTCCGGCGTCATCTTCACCCGCGACCCCCGGGGGTCGTCGCAGAACGTGGCGCTCTACGGTGATTTCATATTCGGCGTCCAGGGCGATGATATCGTTTCCGGCCTTGTTGAGACCTATCCCATATCGGAAAGACAGAGGGTCTCGGAGAAGAGACAGTCACTGATATCCCTGGAGAAACGTTTTCCCGAGATATACGGAGAACTGGTGCGCATCGCCGAATTCCTTGTCTATGAGAAGCGCTTCAATCACCAGGAGATCGAGTTCACCTTCGAGACGGCAAGTCCGAGGGGTCTTTTCATCCTCCAGACACGGGACATGGTCCAGCGGGGGGCGGGCAAGGTCGTTTCATTTAGGGACAGCCCGGAACTCGAAAGGTCTCAGCTCGGGATAGGGATCGGCGTGAGCGGGGGGGCGCTCGCCGGCCGCGTCGTCTATTCCGAGGAAGAGATAGAACGCTACCGGCGCCAGAATGAAAAGGAGCCCCTCATCCTCATCAGGCCCGACACCGTGCCCGATGACGTGGGGATCATCCTCAAGGTGGAAGGCATCCTCACGGCCCGTGGAGGAGGCACATCCCACGCCGCCGTCACCATCCCCCAGCTCAACAAGGTTGGTGTCGTGGGTTTCTCGAAGCTTCACGTGTACGAGACAGAGGCGTACAGCACCTGTGACGGCAACACCATCAGGGGCGGGGACTATATCAGCATAGACGGATGGACCGGCGCCGTCTACCTCGGCAAACACGAGATAGAAAAGGAAGAGTCGTACAAGATAACACTGTGACCCGGGCCGAAGCCCGGGTCACAGGTAATGGGTGATAGGTAGTAGGCCATGGGTCTCGGTCACAGTTTTGACAAGCCTTCGCTCATTTCTCGTGTTCTTGCTATGACCTGTCACCTATGACCTATGACCCGGATCTTTTGTCCTCGGACAAAAGATCAGGCCATGCTCTTGTGCACGTATACCGAGAGGTCGCCCATTCTGTTGGTGTAGCTGCCGTATTCGTTGTCGTACCATCCGAAGATCTTCGCGTGGACCACGGGGACCCGAATGTTGCCCTTGGGCGCTGCCTTGAGAAGCTCCTCCGGCACGTTGGGGATCCCGGCGACGTCTACGTCGATGAAGGCTGTCCTTGTGTGATTGAACTGGCCCTCGATGACGATGGCGGCATCGGTGCCGATGAGGTCCGTGGAGACGTTCTGTTCCATGGTGAAGATGACGAGGTGTTCCGGGTCGTTGTCCGCGGCCTTCTGGTAGATCTCGTTGAGCAGCTTGGTGGTCACGGGCTCTTTCTTGCCGTCGGCGCCCGCGCGCGTCTGGAAGGTGCAGTTGAGAACGATCAGGGACTCCGTGTTCGTCGGCACCCGGATCGAATCGGCCATGAACCCTATGTCCTTCACTTCCGGTATGACCTGAATGAGCGCCGCGGCGGCATTCGTGGAGGTGAGGATTATGTTGTTCAGGGTGCTGCGGTTCTTCCTCATGTCCTTTTCCCCGGCCTTCGGGGTCTTGTCGAGGATACTCTGGGAATTCGTTACGGCGTGCACCGTGGACATGGACGCGGTGAGGATCTTGCTCGTGGCTGCCGTGTTGAGGAGCGGTTTTATCATGTGCGCGAGGCCCGTGGTCGTGCAGGACGCCGCGGAGAGCACCTTGTGTTTCTTGAAATCGAAAGCAGTGTGGTTGATCCCGTAGATGAGCGTCACGCAGTCATCGGGAGTCGAAAGGGCCTTGTTCTTGATCTTGAAGGCCGACGAGTTGATGACGGCCCTGGCCCCGCTTGCGAGGTGTCCCCGTATGGACCCGCCCTTGTCGTCAGCGGCTATGGTGGGGTCCTGGAACTTGCCCGTGCACTCGACGACGAGGTCGACAGAGTGGTCGCGCCATCCGATCTCGGCGGGATTGCGGTTTTCCCTCAAAATGGTGACAGGGATACCGTCGATAAGGAGCTTTCCCTTCTTCTCGTCGACTATCTCGATGATCCTCTTTGATTTAATGCCGTAGAGAAAGCGATGTATGCTTCCGTACGTCGCATCCTTCTCGATGATCTGGGCGATGGCGGGGATGCCGTTGCCCACGTCACGACCGAGGTTGATGACGATCTCCTGGAAGTACTTGCGAGCGACGTGATGCCAGAGCGTCAGCTTTCCGATCCTTCCAAGGCTGTTGATCCCAAGTACGGGGCGTTTGTTCTCGAAGACTTCGACTTTACCCATGGTGATACCTCCTGTATGTAGTGGGGAACCTGAGTGATGTGGGGTTTATGTTCATGTGGCCAAAGGGTTCTCCAATCTTGAGTACGAAGCATGCATCATCGAATGACCGAAAACGGCTGAAAGGCGTACATGCCTCTTTGGAAGTTCAAATATATCAAAATTTTACGGTCAAGTCAACGGCAGGAGCGGCTCGGGTTAACCATTTGCCGGCGTCTTGAGGCCCCGGACGACGGTTTCTGTTGAAAAGGAAGCACGAAGCGTTTATAATCAATGACCTTGCCCCCGTAGCTCAGGTGGATAGAGCAATGGATTCCTAATCCATGTGCCGCATGTTCGAGTCATGCCGGGGGCATTTCTGTGAAACAAGTCTCAGGTCTCAGGTCGCAGGTCACAGGCAAAAGAATAGAGGCAGTTTCAGGTTTCCGGTATAAGACAAAACAGCGGGTATCCTGAGCGGGCCCTTTTCGGGTTTTTGGCTTACAGCATGAAACATGCGACGTGCGACATCTTCCGCGAGCGATTCAAGCCGCTTTAGATATGTATACAAAAAAATTATTGAAAACGGCTAAATGCTGTGCTATAAAAACAAAAGGTCTTAAGAAAAGGGGGTAACATATGAAAAAAGTTGCAATATTTATTCTGGTCGCTGCCTTTTCCTGTGGTCTTTTCGTTCTTCCCGCCTTTGCCGGGGATGATACCGAGGAGCGTTCCTGGAGGGGGACGGGCAAGGGGGAGGCCATGTTCTTCGACCTCGTGCTCTTGAGACCTATCGGTATTGCCAGCATGGGAGTCGGTTTCGCGGCAACCATTGCGGCCCTGCCTTTTTCCATAATAGCCAACAACACGAGGGAGGTCGGGGACGCCATGCTGGGCGAGACCACGAACTATACCTTTGTGAGGCCTCTCGGCGAGGTTTTCGAGCCGGCATCGATGCTGGACCGTTAGGATGGTTGCCCCGGGCAACGCTGACGACAGTGTCCTGGGGCCCGGTACCGTCAGGGGAGTGACCTTCCGCCGTGGGCGATCACGGCCCTTTCAGAATATCGCAGCTAAAGAACCCATAGTAAATATCGATAAGTATAGGTACCGGAGCCTGGGTTCCGGTATTATTCAAGGAGATGCCATATGAATGAAACCTCTGATGGGGCTGCCGTGAAAAAGCCAGACGGCCGGGGCGTGGATGATTTCCGCAGGATCCTGACGAACCAGCTCACCTATTCCCTGTCGAAAGACATGTATTCGGCGACCCAAAGGGACAAGTACACGGCAACGGCCCTTTCCGTGAGGGCCCGGATAGTCAAGAACTGGATCGAATGCCAGCAGAGCTATTACAAGCATGACGCCAAGCGCCTCTATTACCTTTCCCTGGAGTTCCTCATGGGGAGGCTTCTCAAGAACTACCTCATCAACATCGACCTTCTCGACGAATACCGCGAGGCCATGGACGTATTGGCCACCAGGCTGGAGGATACCCTGGAGTACGAGTGGGATGCCGGGCTCGGCAATGGCGGGCTCGGGAGGCTGGCGGCCTGTTTCATGGATTCCATGGCCACGCTCAACTACCCGGCCTATGGCTACGGGATCAGGTACGAGTATGGTATCTTCACACAGAGGATCGTTGACGGGTATCAAGCGGAAGCGCCGGACAACTGGTTGCGTTATGGCAACCCCTGGGAGTTCCCGCGACCTGAGCTCATATATCCTGTCCGGTTCTACGGGAGGGTGGAGACGCATTCCGCGAGGACGGAATGGGTCGACACGAGCGAGATCCTCGCCATGGCCTACGATTATCCCGTGCCCGGCTTTCGGACGAACACGGTGAATACCCTGCGCCTCTGGGCGGCGAAGTCGACGCGTGATTTCGATTTCGACTATTTCAATAGCGGTGATTATGTCAGGGCCGTGGAGAACAAGAACAACAGCGAGAACATCTCGAAGGTCCTTTACCCCAACGACCTGTCGCTGGCCGGCAAGGAACTGAGACTCAAACAGCAGTACTTTTTCGTGGCGGCCACCCTTGCCGACATCATGAGACGGTTCGGGAAGGCGTACAGCAATCTGAACATGCTGCCGAGCAAGGTCGCGATCCAGCTCAACGATACCCATCCCTCGATCGCGATCCCCGAGATGATGAGGATACTCATCGACGATCACGGGCTCACCTGGGATATCGCGAGCAAGCTGACGCGGGAGACCTTTGCCTACACGAACCACACCATCCTTCCCGAGGCGCTCGAAACGTGGTCGGAGGACCTTATCGGGCACCTGCTTCCCCGCCACCTCCAGATCATTCAGGAGATGGACAGGAAGTTCCATATCCAGGTGGCCCGGCGCTTTCCCGAGGAGTTCGACAAGGCCTACCAGATGGGGATCGTCACGGGAGATGGAGGGAAGGTGGTCAACATGGCCCGGCTTGCCATCGTGGGAAGCCACGCGGTGAACGGGGTGTCCCGTCTGCACAGCGAGCTCCTGAAGAGCCACGTGTTCAACGATTTCTACCTCATGTACCCCGAGAAGTTCCGGAACGTGACGAACGGCATTACCCACAGGCGGTGGCTCCTGTCCGCGAACCCCGGTCTTACCTCGCTTATCACTGAAGCCATTGGCGACGGGTGGACGCAGGACCTCGAGGAGTTGAAGAAGATCGAGCCCATGGCGGAGGACGCCGCTTTCAGGGACCGTTTCAACGCGGTCAAGAAAGAGAACAAGCTTCGCCTCTGCGGGGCGATGGAAAGGGTCTTCAACTTCACCCTTGAAACGGATCTTCTCCTCGATTGCCAGGTAAAGAGATTTCACGAATACAAAAGGCAGCTCCTCAACGTCTTTCACGTCATCACCCTCTATAACCGTCTCAAGGAAGGACGGGTGCCGGAGGGTTTTGTGCCCCGGGTTGTCCTTTTCTCGGGCAAGTCGGCACCCGGGTACCTCATGTGCAAGCTCATCATCAAGCTCATACACAACGTTTCCGAGATAGTCGCAGCCCATCCGCTGGTGAAGGACAAGCTCCAGGTGGTCTTCGTTCCGAACTACGGTGTTACCATCGCTGAGGTCACCATACCGGCGGCGGACCTGTCGGAGCAGATATCGACGGCCGGCTACGAGGCGTCGGGTACGGGGAACATGAAATTCGCCCTTAACGGTGCGCTTACGATAGGCACATACGACGGCGCGAACATAGAGATACGGGAGGAAGTGGGAGAGGAGAACTTCTTCCTCTTCGGGCACCGGGCCGAGGAGATCTTCGAGTTGAGAAAACAGTACGACCCGAAAAGATACATCGAGGAGAACAAGGAACTCGCCCAGGTGATGCATCAGCTTCAATCAGGATTTTTCTCCCCTGAAGAGCCGGCCCTGTTCCAACCCATCGTGCAGGCCCTTATGGACGGCGACCGTTATTGTGTCCTGGCCGACTATTCCCTCTACGTGGCGTGCCAGGAGGAGGTGGCCCGGGCATATAACGACAGGGACGAGTGGACACGTAAGGCGATCCTTAACGTGGCAAGGTCAGGCAAGTTCTCGAGCGATCGCGCGATCCACGAGTACGCCCGCACCATATGGAACATCTCACCGGTAACCCGGTAGGGAAGGGTCAAGAGTTCCAGAGTTCAAAAGTTCAAGGGTGAAAGGCAATAAGAACACCGGTGCCTTCGGCCGGTGTGCGAATTGTGTTGGCGGCCGAGTCCCTTTCGCGGTTTTTCCCTTGAACCCTTGAACCTTCTTTTTTTCCGTCTTGACTCGTTTTTGGCGGTGTGTTACTCAATTCGAGGTTCCTTCACTTCTGAATAGGACAGGATGGCGAACATGGAACGATATCCGCATATCTTTCAACAGGGTGCTATCGGCAAACTGGCCGTGAAGAACAGGATAAAGTACGCGGCCACGGAGACGAACTTCCCGTATGGCGACGGCTACGTGAGCGACCGTGAGGTCTCCTACATGGAGGCTCAGGCGAAGGGCGGGGCGGGCATAGTGACGACCCAGGGAGCCTATCCCGACAAGAAAGGTGAAGGGAAGGGCTTCAAAGGGATGATGTCCATCAATGACGACAGGTACATCCCCGGTCTTACGCGGATAGCCGATGTGATCCGTGCCAACGGCGCCCTTTCGAGCATCCAGATACTCCATTGCGGAAGGGAGGGTGGGATCGAGCTCGATTATTGCCTCATGCCCTCCGTTGTGCCCCAGAAGTTGTCCTATTTCAAGCCACCCCGGGAGATCACGAAGGAAGAGATAAGACAGGCCGTCAAGGACCACGTGGCGGCTGCCCGGCGCGCGAGACAGGCCGGGTTCGATATGATAGAGCTCTCCGGTATCGTCGGCTACCTTATCTCCACCTTTCTGTCACGTTACACCAACAAGAGGACCGATGAATACGGCGGGGACCTGAAGGCGCGGTGCCGGCTGATGGTTGAGGTCATCGAAGGCGTGAAGGCCGAGGTGGGCGACATGCCCGTGGGCATCCGTCTCTGTGGACACGAACTTCTTGACGACCGGGGCGGCAACACCTTCGAAGAGAGCGTCGAAAGCTTCAGGATAGCCGAGGACGCCGGGGCGGATTACCTCAGCGTCACCGTGGGATGGCACGAATCATCTCAGTCCGTCATCACGAGGGACGTTCCCATGGGCCACTGGCTTTACATAGCGGAGGCGGTGAAGAAGGCCGTCGACGTTCCCGTCATGATGGCCTTTCGGCAGTTCCTCCCCCATATCCCCGAGAAGGCGATCGCCGGCGGACAGATAGACTTCGTGGAGATGTGCCGGCCCATGATAGCCGACCCCGAGTTTCCGAACAAGGTCAGGGAGGGAAGGGAAGGGGAGATCGTCCCCTGCATCGCCTGCAACGTCTGTTTCTCGCGGCTTTACTACCACCAGCCCATCATGTGCTCCGTCCGTCCCAGCCTGGGACACGAGGGCGAAGACGCTTGGGGATATTACGGGTTCATGCCGGCGGAGAGGAGGAAGAAGGTCGTCGTCGTCGGCGGCGGACCCGCGGGCCTGCAGTGCGCCGAGGTGGCGGCACGCAAGGGCCACGAGGTAACGCTCTTCGAGAAGAGCGACGGGCTGGGCGGCAATATTCTCATAGCTTCCCGTGTCGATGCCGGCGCGGCGGAGCTTCTGAGACCGATAGCGACCCTCGAGCAGCTCTGCCGCAAGGCGGGCGTTTCCATCAGGCCTGGCGTCAACTGTGACCCGGCGATGGTCGGCAGACAGGCGCCCGACGTCCTGGTGGTGGCCTCGGGGCCGTCCATGAAAGGCGTCTCGAAAGGGGTCCTGACGCCTCACAATGTGATGGCGGCGGGAGAGAAGGTCGGACCCAGGGTCGTCATCATGGGGGCAGGGGGCGTGGGACTTGGTGTTGCCGTTTACCTCCTTCGGAGCGGTGAATACGAGATCACCGTCATAGATGAGACGGGAAAGGCCGGCAGAGATGTCAACCCCTTCTATTTCTGGCAGTACATGGCCCTCATGAGAAAACGGAAGGTCAGCTTCATGATGCGCACCGTTGTCAACTCCGTGGAAGACGGTCGGGTGCGTGTCACGGGGCCCTCGGGCGAGGGGGTTGTCGAAGCCGACAGCGTCATAACGTCGCTCATGGCCCCGGAAGAAGGTGTATGGAAAGATACCGCGGGATCGCTTGCGAAAGAGGTGTATTTCATCGGAGACGCGAAGAAACCGAGGCGCCTTCTGAACGCGATCCGTGACGGATACCGCTTAGGGATGGTGCTCTGATGATCCCCGTTGTCGACAAGGAAACATGCACAGGGTGCGCGACGTGCTGGGAGGTATGTCCTCCCGGTGCCATACTGTTCAGGGAAGGCAAGGCCATAATCGACGAAGACCTTTGCGAGGAATGCGGCTTCTGCGCCGCCGAATGCCCGGTGAAGGCGATAGACATACCTTTTCCAAGGAAAGAACAGTAGAAACCGCTTGAACCGCTTGAACCGCTTGAGCGTTAAGAAGAATGAAAACGAACTATCGCGGACCGGCACCGGGTGGTATACGAGCAGGGTTGTATTCATTGTGCCCACCTTGGTCTTTCCCGTTCAAGCAGCTCAAGCTGTTCAAGCGGTTCAAGCCGCTTTTTCTTCCCCTTAATCTATTCCCATATCCTCCGATAACAATACAGATGTGTGCATTCCGATTACCGTGCTGATAGAGCCAAAGGAGGGGTTATGGCCCAGGGGACGTCGAACATTCTTCTCGAAACGGGGACAAATGAGGTTGAGATACTGGAGCTGTATATCGATGAGGAAGGGTATCGCGGCTACTACGGTGTCAATGTCGCGAAGGTCATAGAGATCATTCCCGTTCCCAAGAACAAGATAAACCCGCCCGATTCGAAGAAAGGGATGGTTTCGGGTCTTTTCAACCATCGGAACAAGGTGGTGGTCCTCATAGACCTCGCCGTCTGGCTGGGAAAGACGAGGGTGGAGACAAAACCCTGCAACGTCCTCATAACGGAATTCAACAACGTCGTGACGGCCTTCATGGTGTCGGGCGTCACACGGATACACCGCGTCACCTGGCAGGACATAAAACCTCTCGACGGGTACATGGAGAACGTGAGCGATGCCGTGACGGGGGTCATCGAGCTTGAGAATAACCTTGTCTTTCTCCTTGACCTCGAGAAGGCCATCGCGGAACTGAATCCGGAACTGGCTTTGAAGGCCCCTTCGGCGAACACGGAGGCAGAGATGGATTTCAGCCTCGACAGGCCCATCAAAGTGCTCCATGCCGACGATTCCAACGTCATACGCCACAACGTGCGGGCCCGCCTGGAGGAACACGGGCATTTTACCGTCCACTCCGTGGGCAACGGCGAGGAGGCGTGGAACCATCTGGTGAGCCTCAGAGACAAGGCCCTCGCGAAAGGTGTGCCCGTGACGGAACTCGTGGACGTGGTTCTCACGGACATAGAAATGCCCGGCATGGATGGATACCACCTCTGCAAGAGGATCAAGGAGTCGGCGGAATTCAAAGACATTCCCGTCATCCTTTTCTCTTCTCTCATAACGGACAAGCTCATCCATAAAGGCCAGTCCGTCGGTGCCGACGGCCAATTCTCAAAACCGGACCTCAGCCTTTTGTCCTTCATGAAGGAACTCGTGGAGAAGAGACAGAAGGCAGCATAAAAATAAGGTTCAAGAGTTCAAGAGTTCAAAAGTTCAAGAGTAAAAGACAGAAAGGGCACCGGCGCCTTCGGCCGGTGTGCGAATCCCCTTGACAGCCGACCCCCCTTCGCGGTCTTTCCCTTGAACCCTTGAACCCTTGAACCCTTGAACCCTTGAACCCTTGAACCCTTGAACCCTTGAACCCTTGAACCCTTGAACCCTTG
>JAAYAK010000171.1 GCA_012719415.1 Syntrophorhabdus sp. | reverse complement strand
GGTCGAAGCCGCTCTCGACGCGCACGATGCCCATGAGGACGGAGAGAAAATTGAGCCGGTGCTCCTCGGAAGTGAAACGATATCTTTCCCAGTGGACGTGGTCGGCGAGTGCCTTCGCGACGGCGAGGGATGTCTTCTCGTCCTGCTTCCTGTTCATTCTGCGGATATGCCGCAGGATATGGCGAAAATCCCGATACTTGTCAGGGTTGTCGTTCTTCATGGTTTCGAGCTCGACAGACAGGCCTGCCGTTCCCCCGGCGCCGCGTGATCCACAATGTCCCTTCGCGCCGGGATAGATGCAGATGCCGAGAGCGCAAAGGAAGATGACAGTGATTCTTCCTGCGCGCAATTCATCCTCCGGGGTGATCGGGAGAGTACCAGATTGTCCCCTCGTTCGGAAGAGCGCCGTGTTCGGTCTTCATCTCGTTGAAAGCGTGCCCGTAAAGTTCCTCGAGGTCCAAAGGAGGTCTGATGTTCCCATCAAGGGCAGAGCGGTAAAGCGTGAGGAGCATAGAGACGCAGTCGAGCATTTCCCTGTTGGTATTAGGGTCGAACCTGAACCAGGCCAACTCCATCGCGTCGTGAAAACGGGCCGCATTGGTGGCTTCGGCAAGCCGCCTCGCCGCTCTTTCTATCACCTCCCGAGGGAGGATTATCTCGAAGCCCTCAGACCTTCTGGTTATGAAGGCGTCGGGTGTTTTGTTGCCGTTCGTCATCACTCTCCCATCCGATCCCTGGAGAATAAATAGCACCGGGTGTGGGAATCACCGGGTCAGGATCCTGACGAGCCGAAAGGCGGACGAAGGCGCGGTCTCCCTGCCGGCAGCGTGAATACGGCGGATGGTCTTTTTGCACCATGAAAGGGCTTCTTTGGAGCCTTTTGTGTTGACAAGACAACTTCGAATGTATTTCATAGATTGTCAAAGTAATTTCTTCGCAGGACAATCCACATCGATGCTCGAATACTGTTGTTCTCAAAGGAGGGGTGTGCCGTGGAACGGCAAGATGGAAGGGTCTCGGATCAGGGGATTTTTTTCGTGGCCGGTATCTTCGTATTTGGTGTTCTTGCCTTTCTCGCATCGCGGAGCGCCGTGGTGCTCCACAGGATAGAACTGCCCCTTCTTCGAGCAGAGGCAAGGATCCTTACATGCTGCCCGATGGGTGAAGTCCACGGGATGGAGCTTTCGAGAATCGAGGACATCCTTGCGATCGTCGATACAGAGGTCGCGAGGACGGGCAACTATGCCAGGATCAACGGGGGAGCTCTCAGAAGGGCCATGACCAGCGCTTCGAGAAGGACCAGAAGGACAGAACGTGTTCTGGCCTGCACCCTTCTGTGCTTGCTGGGGTTCCCTGTCATGGCGCGAACCTTCAGGGCGCGCCGCCGGCTCTATGACAGCCGGGAAAGCGCGCGGGCACCGGGCGGGAGGGGGATCGAAGGCTTCCTCCGGGTGACAGAGAAACATCTCGATCCGGGCATGAAGGCCTTGCTGAGCAAGGCACCGACGCCCGAAAACCTCATCGATGCCTTCACCGCGGTCCGGACGAAGGTGAACATACCCTGCTCGGTCGTCGCGCGGCTGTTCGGACGGGGCACGCGTGAGCGCATGGCCCTCCTGGGATATGGAAAGACCCGGGTGGCCTTTGCCGATGAGGAAATGGGCAGAAGGATATGTCGCAACGGGAAGTGAAAGGAGGTTTGAGGAGAATGGGTATGGAGCAGGGACTATCAACGATGGTGCCCTTCGGCGAGCGGGCGCAGGCAATCGCCTCCTATGCGCGGGCGTTTTTCAGGTCTGTGGACTCCGGCGAATTCAGTCTGATGGTTGAGAACGCCAGGTCGTCGGGCCAACTCTGGCTGGTGGAGAGACTGTACTCGGGGAAGGTAATCGAAAGCGTCGTCAGGACGATCCTCGGCAGGGTCGACAGGGGACATTTCGTGGGCGACCAGTTGAATGACTACGTTCAGGACGCGACGGTCGTCCTGATGCAGGTGGCCAATCAACAGAAGCTTGACCTTACGAAATCCCCGGGGGAGATCGCCTCCTACATCTGTCTCTGGATAGAGCAGAGGGTCAAGAGAATGGCCAGAAAGGACCAGCGCTGGAGGTTCTCTTTTCTTGAAGCGGCGGATGACATCGAGGGGTCTGCCGGTGACGCCGCCGTCGAAGAGAAACGTCTCAACGGTTGGGATCCAGGATGGGCCGGGGCATATTGCCCCCGTGGTCCGTCCATGGAAGGAAAGGCTGACGCACGACCGTGGCGGACGACCGCCGTGACCGAAAAGAGATTTCCGGCCTCCGCCTCAGGCGCGCGCAAGAGCGAGCGTAACGTCCTTTCCATTTTCGGTTCCTCGCGATCGGAGAAGATGTGACCCCCGGGAAGTTGCCGAAAGCGGGACAAGGGGAGGCGGGAAAGGGCTGTCCCGGCACAACGGATATGCTACTGTCCTACGTCGATCGTCACATGGCGGTGCTCGGGCCCTACGTGAGTTCCGTCTTCCTCGTCCTTCTCCTGAGGTCCGACGCCGGCAGAAGAAAAAGGGGGTTCATAAGAATCGCGGGTCTGTCGCTCGGTGAGATCGCCAGCGTGGCCGGGATATCGAAAAGGAAGACCATCGATGCCCTCAAGGCCCTCAAAGGCCGGTGGATGATCGTGCAACGCAAGGGAAAGGGAAGGGGGAACAAGAACCATTACTATTTTCTTCCCGTGGAAAGGTGGTCTCATCCCGGACGTGGTGAGAAGGGGTGAGTCCGGCGGATACCATAACTGTCCCAGACCGGGTCCACGGTTTCGGATCCCTGGTGGCATCCGTTCTCGAAGTGCATCCCGTGCATCTTTCGAGTGGAGCGGCCCGCGGTAACCCGCGAACCCAGGGCGGTCCGCACGGAAGAGGCTGTTCCCGGCCCGTGCCTGAATTGTACAGGAGGTTCTGTTCGGGCGCGGTGAATGATTCCTGTAATGACAGGGCCCTGCGCGCGGAAGACGGATGGATAGAGTGCATGACGTGAACATCATGGGCCATGCGGCAGGGCCGGACAATGTGACCATGCAAGGAAGGGGGCACATGGAGATAGAAGACATAATTGTTGGCAGGCGCTACAGGGAAGATCTCGGAGACATGGAGGACCTGAAGCGCTCCATATCGGAGCTGGGTCTTCTCCAGCCGATCGTGATCCGAAAGGGAACGAACGAACTTGTTGCCGGCTACCGCAGGCTCAAAGCCCTCGCGGAACTTGGTATGACCTCCCTCGTCGAAGGCACCCATGTCAATCTCGTCGACATAGAGAGCCTCGTGCTCGGCGAGCATGACGAGAACATCTGCAGGAAGGACTTTACCATATCTGAGAAAGTGGCCATCTTCGAGGCGGTCAAGGAGGAGCAATTGAGGATCGGAGTGGAAAGGCAGATCCTGGCCGGTGCCCGGAGACCCGGCGACAGGGCCGCCGCCGGCCATTCAGGTCTTAATGGGGCCGAAGACGCGAACGTGGTGGTGGGGACGAAGGTCGGCCGCGGGCACGGACACGCCAGGTCCCATGCGGCGAAGGCGGTCGGGCTCCATCAGAACACGCTGAGAAAGGCCTCCGAGATTGTGGCTGCCGCGAGAAAGGAGCCCCGGAGGTACGGTCATCTTGTGAGAGAAATGGACCTTTCCGGAAAGGTCGACCCCGTCTTCCAGAAATACCTCCAGGAAAGAGCTCGCCCCGTGGCTGGAGCGCATGGACTTTGCCCTTCGCTTTCCCGCATGCTCTCGGATCGACAGGGTTCGGTTCCTGAAGCCCTGTGCAGCGCCATGGCATGCATTTCCTTTGAACGTCAGGAGGAGCTTGTAAGCCGCTTCGCCGCCGTTTTCCACCTCGTCAGGCCCGCGGATCTCGATCAGGCGGCGAGGAAGCGGTCCGGTGGCGGCGGGCTGGGAGAACTCCCGGAAGACGAGGCCTTTGCGCTTCTCGGTGATATCCTGAGGGAGGCCGAGATTGCTTCGCGCGAGTGGGTCTTCATGCCACAGGTGAAACAGGTAGCCTCCATCGTCATGGACGTGGCAAAGGACCAGCGGTCCCCGACCCTCGACAAACTGGATTTTTTCATGATCGGCCTCGCCGGGTTTGTCGACATGACGTGCAATTATCTCCAGGTGGCCAGGAAGGAAGGGATCATCGAAGACCTCCCTCCCGGTGTTCTCACGGGATACCTTGCGGTGATCGATGCCTTCCAGATGCTCTACGAAAGCAAGCTTCCCCGGCGGGTAGGCGCGGCCCGGATGAGAGAGTGGGGTCTTCGCCCCGGCGAGATGCCTGATACGGGAACCTTAAGGGACCACGCCAACGCGATGAAGGCGAACGAAATGATAACGGACGCGGCGGAAGGAGGCATCCCCTACTATCACGAGGAGATCTCAAACCTCGTCCGGAACCTCCGCGATGGCGCCCGCCAGCTCGCGCCCACCGGGAAGAAGAGCTGATTCAATTGCTTTGACAAGGCCGCGAGAGCTGTGGTAGAAAATACGGTCAACACTATGGCCCTGAAGGTTTACAATACGATATCAGGCAGGAAAGAGGATTTCACTCCCGTAAAGGAAGGGGAGGTGAAGCTCTACGTTTGCGGAGTCACCGTGTACGACCACTGCCATATCGGCCACGCCAGGAGCGCCATCGTTTTTGATACCATATACCGTTACCTGCGCTCGAAGGGGTTCGGCACGACCTACGTGAGGAACTTCACCGACATCGACGACAAGATAATCAAGAGATCTCATGCGGAGAACATACCCTGGCAGGAGGTGGGCGAAACGTACATTC
>JAAYAK010000170.1 GCA_012719415.1 Syntrophorhabdus sp. | reverse complement strand
TGGCCGTATAGGCGAACCCTTCCTCACCACTGCCCTTTTTGTCCTTTCCGGACGGACCGTCTGTCAATCCATTTCCGGGACCGCCCGGATATCCCGGCCCCGGGAATAAGGACCATGACCGGCGGACCGAACGGTTGTGCATATCACTTTGACCTGATATAATTCCCTCTGCAACAGTGACGGAGAAGGAGGATGTCATGAGATCTGTCCGTTATTGCCTCGCCCTTCTCGTGTTTTCGCTGCCCGTCCTTATCGCGCCATATCACGCGGCCGCCCAGACTTCGGTGCAGCAGACGATGAAGAAGTACAACTGCGCGAAAGACCGCAGCGGTGTCACGTTCTGCCAGAGGGTTGCCCCGGCCGGACGGTACTCCGGTCAGGAAGGCGTTTACAGCGAAAAGTCGGAAGGCAAGACCTGCAAATGGAAATGCAGGACCGAGAGAGGTATCGAAACGTGTCAGGCAAGCGGTCCCGAGTGCACCGGCAAGGCGCCGCCGCACTGGAGATAGAGACATGGCCGCTGAGTGTTGCCTGACGCTAGTTGCAGTTCAGCGTGAAATTGGCCTTCCCGGATTCCTTGGGATCGGGCGAGATGATCCTGATGGCCTGCCACCCGGAAGTGGAAAAACCGGGGCCGCCTATGTGCCAGGTGTTCGTAACGGTCTGGGCGCCCTGCTTTGTGAAGGTCACCGTCTGCTCCGGCCCGGTGGTGCCGTCGCTCCGCACAAAGACATACCTCACTGTGACCGGTTTTGAGACACTGATCATGCCCGCGGCGGCTATATGTCCCTTGAAAGTGATGACGGTGGGACAGGTGCCTGAGTAGGATTCAGGCTGCGCCTTCATCATCGTCACCCCTATCTTCGGGATGGGAACGACCTTTTCGACCTTGTCGGCCGCGGGGATCTTTGGCTTCTGCGGCAACTGCTGGGCATCGACCGTGGAGAAGCAGATCGTGACAACGAAGATGGCTGCAAGAAAAACGAAAACTGCCTGTCTCAAAGACATAGGACCCTCCCTGACTGGTTTCCTGTTTCCAATTGCCCTGCCGATGCCCCTATTGTAATTGCCGTTGCGGGAAAATGTCAAACAAAACGCGCACGGCCGTACTGGTCTGCCCTGCGGGCAAACGGGCACACGGGTGGGCGCCAGGGCGCCTACGAGCGCACGAGGAAAGGCTTCTCGAGGGAACCCCCGGACATTACCGTAACGCATAAGGCGGAACGGTTTTGTCCTTACCCGTGTGCCCGTATACTAATCTCTTAAGACGATTCCCGCTATGATCGACAGGCCGCTGATGAAATAGACCATTCGGACGTATTTGCCATGGAGGTCGAGAAGGACCCAGTTATCCGTCCTGAGAACGATGCGCATGAGTTTGACCACGAGGAGCACGCTGATGATCGATGCAAGCGCCCACGGTGACAGGAGGCCCATGAGGATGAGCGAGAGGATGCTTGCATAGATGAGAATGAAGAAGATGATGAGCCCCCGGAAGGCGCCTTTTCTGCCGAGCCTGACGGCGAGGGTCATCTTGCCCGAAGCCTCGTCGGTCCTCATGTCGGGGAGGCTCTGGTAATAGAGGATGGAGGCCACCATGATCCCGACGGGGATGGAGACGAGAAGAGGCTCGAGAGCGGGGGTGCCCGCCACGACCCAGTATGTCCCCGCGACCATGATGGGCCCCATGTTGATCCCCACGAAAAGCTCACCCAATCCGTGATAACCGTACCGTATCGGGGGGGCGACATAGAAATAGCTGCTGAAAGCGGAGAAGAGGATGGGGATGGCGAGAAGATGGAGCCTGAAATGGAAGACTATGATGTATGCGATGAAGAAGGCGATGGCATAGAGGCCGATTATGACCTTGAGCATCACCCGCGGGCTGATCTTTCCCTCCTGTATGACGCGGGAGCCTCCGATCGATTCCCCGGCATCGGTCCCCACGAGGTGGTCGAAATAGTCGTTGGCGAGGTTCGTTATGAGGTGGACGATGAGCGAGCCGAGAAGGACAAGCAGGAAACGCCCGGGCCTGACGGCGCCCGTTGTCTTGACGGCCATCGACCAGCCGATGATAAGGGGTATGAAGGTGGCCACGAAGAAAGGCAGCCTGCTTGCCTGCGCCCACGCCTTCAGGGTGTCGCCTGTCATGATGTTCCTTCCCCGGGTTTGATTCCCACGTGGAGATACGTGACGCCGAGAGTGAGGGGATACTTCGTTACCCTGACCATGCCGGCTTTCTCCATCATGGCCGCAAAAGCGTCGGGCTGGGGGAAGTTCATGATCGAATCGGCAAGGTAGTGGTACGCGGCAGGATTGGGGGAGAACCTCCTGGCAAGGCGGGGAAGGATGTGGTTGAGATAGACGTGGTAGAAAAGTTTGAAGAGACGGTTCTGTATGAAGGTCATCTCGAGGACCATGACGGCGCCTCCGGGCACAACTACACGCAGCATTTCCCTTAAGGCCCGTTCACGGTCAGGGATGTTCCTGATGCCGAAGGCGATGCCAACGACATCGAAGGAATTGTCACAAAAGGGAAGCTCCAGGGCGTCGCCCTGCATGAGGGTGATGCGACGGTCGAGCCCTTTTTTTTCGACCTTCACCTTCCCGAGTTCCAGCATCTCGAAAACGAAATCGGCGCCGGTGACGCTTATCCCGCCGTATCTCATCGCCGCGTCAATGGAAAGGTCGCCGGTGCCGCAGGCGACATCGAGAAACCGCATGGTTTTGAAGAAACGCATCTTTTTCACGGTGAAACGGCGCCAGGCGATATCGCGGCGCAGGCTCAGGAAGTGATTGAGAAAGTCGTACCTGCCCGTGATGGTGGAGAACATCTCCTTCACCATGCCGATGCGCTCCGCTTCCGACACCGCGCGCACCGATGGGTATTTCCTGTCTACAGGTTTTTCCATTTGCAGAATTTCCTTTCAAGAAGCTCGAATATCTCGTACATGACGATGCCGATGATCGACAGGGCGATGATCCCCACGAACATGGTGGCATAGTCAGCGCGTCCCCAAGAGTCTATGATGTAGAATCCGAGGCCCTCGCTCGTCGCGATGGATTCGACGAGAAAGAGGACCGCCACGGCTGTTCCCACGCCTATGCGAAGGGACGTGAAGATGCCGGGCAGGCTGACGGGCCAGACGACATGGAAGAAGAAGTCGAGCCTGCTTCCTCCCAGAGACCTGAGCGAGTAAGTGATCTCCCGGTCGATCTTGCGCGCGCTGTCGCGGGTGGTGATGAGGAGCTGGAAGAATATGATCATCGTGATGAGGACGATCTTGCCCAGGTCCCCGAGGCCGAAAAGGACGAAGATGACCGGCATCAGGACCACCTTGGGGATGGGATAGCCGAGGTAGATCAGCGGAGCGAAGAGCCTGTCGAGCCTTTCGTTGCTGCCGAGGACAAGACCCGCGGGCACGGCAAGAATAAAGGCAGAGAAGAGGGCCGCGAGGAGACGCAGGAGACTTGCCTCGACGTGGACCCAGAAGGCGGTCGTGATTATCTCTTCAAAGCCCCGGGCGAACACCCGGAAAGGGTCGGGAAGGATATTGCTGCCGAGCATGAGGGAAAGGGCGTACCACGCGAAATAGATGAAGAGGATGGTGGCCGCGTAAACGCCGATGGCCCGCCTCTTCATTCGAGACCCTCCAGGATACCCCTGAGTTCGGTGGTGCGCTCGAAGAAGACCGGGTCGTTCCGGTATTTAGCGGCGCCCACCCCGGGATTGTCCATGATCGTCCTTATCCCGCGGGCATTGCCGTCGAGGACGACGATCCTCCTTCCCAGGAATACCGCCTCTTCGATGTTGTGCGTGACGATGATGAAGCTGAACTTCCGCTGGGCGAAGACGTCGAGGAGGTTGTTCTGGAGCCGCTCCCGCGTGACGGTGTCGATGGCGGCAAAGGGTTCGTCGAGAAGCAGAAGCAAGGGGTTGAGAAGAAGCGCCCTTGCCAGCGCGACACGCTGGCGCTGGCCTCCGCTGAGCTGCGCCGGGTAGAGGTGGTCAAGTCCTTCGATATCGAGTTCCCTCTTGACGGAGCGCAGTCTCTTTTCAGGCACATCGATATGCTGGAGCCGTGCCCCCAGCGTGATATTGTCACCCACGGTCTTCCAGGGAAAGAGTCCGTAGTGTTGGAGGACGAGGGCAATCCTGCGTTCCCGGTCGGCGAGCGGCCCTTCCCGAAAGGTGATCGTGCCTGCCGTCGGCGGTATGAGTCCCGCGATGGCCAGCAGAAGAGTTGTTTTGCCGCATCCTGAAGGGCCGACGATGGCAAGGCAGTCGCGAAAGGCCAGTTCGAGGTCGACCCCCTCGAGGACCGTCTTCGACTCGTTCTCATTCTGAAAGGTCTTGCTTAGTCCCTCGATGGCGAGGAACCTACCGGATGTACCCATCTGCCACCAGGTCTTTGTATGTGAGGTCCTTCTTTACGATCTTCTTCTCCTTAAGCCACCGGTAGACATCCATGATCTGGGACTCGGAGGGTGTGTAGACTTTGGGGAAGCGCGGTATGGGGAAGGAGCCCTGGAGAGCCTCCGGCACCTTGCAGGACCTGTTCATTATCCCCCTCACTTCGTCGGAGTGCCGGCTTATGTACGCCGAGGCCTTGTCGACAGCCGCGAGGAACGACCGGACGGAAGCGGCGTTCTTGTCGAGGAAGTCGGTGTGAAAGGCGAGGACCGTCGCCGAGATGCCGTGGCCCCTGTCGTCAGCCAGGGTTTTCGCTCCCTTTGTTTCCGCCAGCGTCGCCAGGGGCTCCGGCAGCAGTGCCGCGCTTACCTGTCCCGAAAGGAGCATCTGGAGACGGATGGGTATGCTCTTGATATCCACGAGTTTGATGGATTCCCGGGAAACCTTCTTGTCCGCCAGGAGGCGGATGATGAGATATTCCGCAATGGTGTTGGAGCCCGTAGCTATGCCCGCGCGCGCGACGGACGAGAGGTCCGTCTGGTTGGCTTTCGGTGAGGCGAGGACGGCGAACATGCGCCGGTCGGCGGTTGTGTTGTAGTTCACGGCCACCATCCTGATCTTTGTCCCGTTGGCGACGAGGACCGTCGGGGTCATGATGTCGCCGAAGTATCCGGCTATCTGTCCCGATGTGAAGGCAATGTCCTTCTCCATCGCCGAGTTGAAAAGGACGATATCGACGTTCAGCCCCTGTTCCTTGAAGAAACCTTTCTCCGCCGCGACAAAGAGCGGCAGCGATTGAAGCACCGGAATGGTCCCGAACTTGAACGCCCGGGGTTTTTCAGTCGCATGAGCTGTGACGCCCAGACAAAGGACAAAAACGATGAGGAAGACAACAACAGACTTTACCCGTTTCATAACTACTCCCCTTACCCTTGATCGATGTATTCGGTCTATTAGTCTAGTGCGCGAACGGGGATTTTTCAAACAAAAACCCCCTTGCGGGGTCAGGGACCACAAAAACAGTTTCAGGTTTCACGTTTCAAGGAAGACAAGAACTGCACCGGTCGGCGACCGTGTTGACAACCGGTATTCTTCCACGATCTTTTTTCTGAAACCTGAAACCTGAAACCTGAAACCTGAAACCT
>JAAYAK010000169.1 GCA_012719415.1 Syntrophorhabdus sp. | reverse complement strand
TGTTCCTCGAAGCTGGCATAGGTTGCAATTATGATGATGTCGCCTTTTTTTGCCTTATGGGCGGCTGCTCCGTTGATACAGATGACGCCCGAATCCTTGTCGCCCCGTATGGCGTATGTGCTGAAGCGTTCGCCCGATGTCACGTTGTAGATGTCGACCTGTTCGTAGGGGATGATGTTCGCCTTATCCAGGAGCTGGGAGTCGATGGTGATGCTTCCCTCGTAATCGAGGTTGCTGTCCGTGACCGTCGCCCGATGGATCTTTGATTTCATCATGGTCCTTCTCATTTCGTCATGCCTCCGTTAATATCGTGTTGTCGATCAACCTTGTCCTGCCTATGCGGCAGGCCACGGCGATGACAGCCTTTCCCGCGACAACGGCCACATCCTCCAGCGTCCCGGTATCGCAGATATTAATGTATTCGACATCAATGCCGTCTTCCTGGTGGAGTATATCCTCGACGGCCCTTCTTATTGTGTCCGCGTTGCGTTCTGACGATCTGACCATCTCCTCCGCCTTTCTCAATGAGGCGCTGATCAGACGGGCCTTTTTCCGTTCCATATCACTGAGATACGTGTTCCGTGAACTCATGGCGAGACCGTCAGGTTCACGGACGGTGGGGTAGGGAACTATCTCGACATCCATGTTGAGGTCCCTCACCATCCTCTCGATGACCGTGAGTTGCTGGTAATCTTTCTGTCCGAAGATGGCATAGTGGGGTTTCACGATGTTGAAGAGTTTTGCCACCACGGTGGCCACACCGATGAAGTGTCCCACCCGCGTTTTCCCGCAGAGATGGTCCTCGAGTTTTTTGACCTCGACGTATGTGGTGAAGCCATCCTCGTACATCTCACCGTCGTTGGGATAGAAGATGATATCCGTTCGTTCCTTTTCCAGGAGCGCCGCGTCGCGATCGAAATCGCGGGGATACCGCGCGAGGTCTTCCGTGGGCCCGAACTGGATGGGGTTCACGAATATGCTCACGACGACCACGTCGGCGAGTTCCCGCGCTTTTCTGACAAGGGCCAGGTGTCCTTCGTGCAGGTAACCCATGGTGGGCACGAAGGCGATCCGTCTGTCCTTTCTCAGTTCGTCGGATGCGGCCTGCATTTCGGAGACGGTTCGTATTATTTTCATGCTAGTGGAATGATTGGCTGTCGTCGGGAAAGCTCCCGGATGCGACCTCGTCAATGTACTCTCTGACGGCCTTGCCTATGTCCTCTGTAAGGTTGCGGTATTGCTTCACGAACTTGGGCCGGAAGTCCCCGAGAAGGCCCAGCAGGTCATGGATGACCAGCACCTGTCCATCGCAATCGGGGCCCGCGCCGATGCCTATCGTCGGGATCGAGAGCATTTCCGTGATCTCTTTCGCGAGCTGCCTGGGGACGCATTCGAGGACCACCATGAACGCGCCTGCCGCCTCCACGGCTTTCGCGTCCTCGATGAGCCTTTCCACATCCTTGCCCTTGCCCTGCACCTTGTATCCGCCCATGCGGTGGATGGACTGCGGGGTGAGGCCGATGTGCGCGCAGACCGGCACGTCCATGTCGACGATGGCCCTTATGGTGTCCCTCATCGTGACACCGCCCTCCAGCTTCACCGCCTCGGCGCCGCTTTCCTTGAACATCCTGCCGGCATTGCGCTTCGCCTGTTCGATGCTTTCCTGGTAGGACATGAAGGGCATGTCGATTATGAGGAGAGCCCTCTTCACACCGCGCGCGACTGCCCGGGTGTGATGGATCATCTCATCGATGGTAACGGGGATGGTGTTGGGATAGCCCAGAACGACGGGACCCACGGAGTCGCCGACGAGAATTGTATCAATGCCGGCATCGTCGAGTATCCTGGCCGTCGGATGGTCGTAGGCGGTGAGCATTGTGATCCTGCGTTCACCTTTCATGCCTTTCAGCGCCGGTACGGTTATTTTGTCCATCGTGGTTCCCATTAAACAAAAAAACCTTCTGAACTCGTATCAGAAGGTTACCGTAACTTCGCGCCTTCCGTCTCGGTCCAGATCAGGATCCAAGCGGCATCCGGGTAATATGAAACACCCAAACCCGGTAAAAGTCAACATTTATTTCCAGCGGGCAGGCGGGTCCTATCGCCGGTCCGCGGGACCCTTAAGCTCCTTTGTTCTTGTATTCATCATACCTTAGCATGGTGATGAATGCCTCTTCGTCGTCAAGGAATTCGTCGTAACTGAGCTCTTTGACGACCTGGCTGCTCCCGCAGTTGGGGCAGAACAATTCGGGCACCTCGCCGTCGAGAAAAGAGTATCCGCAGAGTTTGCAGGTGTATTCGTCGGGTATTCTCACTGTTCCTCCTATGAAACTGACACTTCAAATATATACTTACGGGTGGAATTGTCAATGACAATCTTGGACCCGCGCTCAAAAGAATTCATTCAGGATCCCCTTGAAGTTCTTCTGGACCCTGTCCCGTCCGGTGACGATCTCTCCGTGGCCGGGAACGAGATATTCGACGTCCAGGGAAGCCAGCTTCCTGATGCTGTGGCCGAGAGCTTCCATGTTCCCTCCCGGCAGGTCCGTCCGTCCAACCCCCAGGTAGAAGACGGTGTCGCCGGATATGAGAAGTCTCTTCTGCTCGCAGTAGAAGCAGAGGGACCCGGGAGAGTGGCCGGGGGTGAGGATGACACGGAAAGGTGTGTCCCCGATGGTGAGAGCGCCTTCATTGAGATAGAACGAGTAAGGCTTCCGGGGCATTTCGCAGCCTGTCATGAGGTAGAGGTCCTTCCCGCTGCCGTTCAGGTAGTCGAATTCCACCCTGCCTATGGCCCGTAACGTCTGCCCGTCGAAGGCGTCGGCGCCCTCGACATGGTCCGGATGGCCGTGGGTGCCCATGACGAGCCTCACCGATTCGATGTTCTTGCCATCTCGCGCCATGCCGTTCATCACATTTCCCAGCAGGTTCCTGTGGCCCGGGTCGATGAGCGTGGGCACCGGCCCATCGATGAATACGGCGTTGCAGTTGTTCGCCTCGTATGAGGTCCAGGGGTAAACATATATGTTATCGAGGAGTTTCATGGTGTCTCCTGTTGCATGAGCATGGCGTCGCTGTCTATCTCCTCCACGTGAAAGGAGAGAGGCCTCTTCGTGCCGCTGCCTATCTCCACCGTTGCCGTTTGCGGAACATCCTTGCCGTAGCGCGCAAGGATGCGGGCCGACAGGAGGAGGATCTCTTCGGAGGGCTCCTCAGCCTTGAGAACCCCCCGCGGCCCCTTGAAATCGGTGGGTTCCACGGTGATGTACGGTGCCTCCGCCATGACAGCCAGTTGGTCGTTTTCGCGTTCGTTCCGTGCGACAATGAACTTCACGGAAGGGGAGAGTTTGAAATGCCTGCCAATGGTCAGAAACTCGATGTCCTTCTTCGTGCAACGCGGGTCCGTTGCCATGAGGTCCTTCAGTCTTCTCGAAAAGATGGGGTCCGTCAGCAGGCACCCCCCTCCGGGAAGATCGAACTCGGAAAGCCCGTAGGTCTCGACGAGCCGGTACTGCACCTGCCGTGACCTGCCCGAGACGTCGAGGAGCCTCTCCCTGTCGATGATCCCTTCCTGCTCGGGGATGGTCGGCGGAAACAACCTGGCGGAAAGGGGCCGTACGATGAGGCCCGTGAGCTCGCTTCGTTTCTCGATGAGCTCCATGGCGTTGCGCCGCTGGGACATCGGTCTCTGGCCCAGGACCTCTCCGGTGACGACAAAGGACGCATCGAGTTCGGAGAGGAGCTCCTTCGTAAGGCGGAGCATATATATCCGGCAGTCGATGCAGGGGTTCATGTTCTTTCCGTACCCGTAGCGCGGGTTCTTGACGATCTCGATGTAGTCGTCGCCCTTGTCCTTCGTGATCATCTCTATGCCGAGCTCCCCGGCTGTGCGGAGCGCCATGTGGCCGCGCTGCCTGTCCCTTTTGCTCGCGAACATGGAGGTGAGATGAAGACCGATCACCTCGATGCCCTGATCGATGATGAGCTTTGTGGCGACGGCGCTGTCAAGGCCGCCGGATATCAGTGATATGGCGCGTTTCTTCATGATGGGATGCCCGCTGGACCGCTTTCGGGGACCTGCCTACTGCATTTCCTCCGGCGTCCGCTCGTCGAGTGTGACAAGACTGACCCCCGACTCGACCCCCGGCAACGGTTCCACGGGGTTCGTGAGCAGGAAGCTGCCCTTCTCCACCCATGTCTTGAGGGTGGAGGCTATTTCACGGGCCTTCGAATAGCTCGAGATGGGGAAGGTGGGAACATCCTTTCCCTTCACCTTTATCGTACCCGACTTGAGTTCAGCATAGGTGACCTCGCCGAGGCTGCCCCCGGTCCGCTGGGGGTAGTCCGTGGAGTAATCTACCACCTGGGCGGAGAAATCCTTGTCACTTCGGGACGTGAAGAAGGCCATTTCCTCGTCTATGACGGGTATGGGTATCCCCAGGCCGACGAACATTGTCGGGCCATACCCGAGGAAGCTCGCTCCCCGCAGGTAGTTGCCGGACATCTGCTTCGCGTCCCCGATGACGGCAAGAGTGCCCGCGCCCCCCTTCGGCAGGCCTTCCGGGGTCCGGGCCGCACAGGGATTGTGCTGGGTGCCGTTCCATGCCACGTATCCGACCCCGCCTCCAAGAAAGATCCTGGTCCCGATGCCGATCGTTCGATACTTCGGGTCCTTGAGGAGGGGAGAGAGCTGTCCGGCGCTGCAGTAATGGGCGCTTCCCAGGTTGGGTTTGATCACCCCCATGTACGTGTGGATGACCCGGTTGGTAACGTTCACGCCCACATTGTAGTTCTGGTAGCTGTTCCTGGGGCTGTACAGGTACGCCTCGTTGACGGTCTCCTTGTTTATGTAGGTCTCGATCTTCTTCCTCGGGTAGCAGTCCGTCCCGTAGGCGCTCACTTCGAGCCTGATGGCCTTTCCGCTCACAAATTCCTCGATGACGTGCCCTCCGCCGTATTTGAAGGCGCCTGGATAGACGGTGTTCCTCGGGTCATTGTCGGGCATGGAGGTGGCGCCCAGGTAGACGTCGACGGCGGCGATGCCGCAGTATGCCGGAACATCGTTGAGGTAGCACTTTCCCCCGCCTATCTTGATCCTGGGCTTGGAATGTCCGAAATTCATGAACATGCCGCTCGAGCACATGGGACCGAAGGTGCCCGTCGTGACCACGTCGACGTCCCGGGCGGCTTTCTTCACGCCATCCTTCTTTACGATCTCCACCATTTCTTCGGCAGTTACGACGACGACCCTGCCTTTCTTTATCTTTTCATTGATCTCGGCAATACTCTTCAATATTTCCTCCCTGGAGCATCGCGCGCGTCCAGATCATATGGCTTAAGGGGTCCGATCTACCCTGGATTGCCCGGCAAACCAGTACATAGTATACACCAATTCGGGCTGTTTTTTTAGTCTTTTAGTCGATGACCACGTTGAACGTGATCTCCGCTTCGGAACGACGTCCGTAAACCGGTTTCAGGTCGTTGGAGGGGCCGGGGCCGGCGAGTGGAAGCCTGTCATCGACAAGCACCTTCCCCCGGACCTCGTCGTATTCCTCGTGAATGAAGGTCATGCCCTCGATGCCCGCAAGGTGCTCCTCGCAAAGGCGGGAACCCGTGCCGAAGCATACGCAGGGAGCCTTGACGACCCCGCGCACCTCACCGGGTTTCATGGCTGTATAGGGCGAAAGGCGGGTGAGGGTCCCCCGGGTGACGTGATAGAGGGAGAGGAACACCTCGGATTTCTTCGCGTCGATGAGGGGGCACAGGTATGAGTCTTCCCGGTCCTTGAGGGCGAAGGCGAGCACGTCCAATGTGGGGAGACCCGTAAGGGGCACCCCCGTCGCGGCGTGTATGCCCTTGCAGAAGGAGAGAGCCACCCGGATGCCGGTGAAGGAACCAGGCCCAAGGGTGACGATGAGACCCGTCAGGTCTTGCACTGTGCGCCCGTGGGAGCGAAGGATGGCCCCGGTCGCCTCCGGCAGTATCTGTGAGGGTGAGCGTGACTCCTTGATCCTGCGTTCTTCGACAAGGCCCCCGTCCCCCGCCAGCGCAAGGACGAGGTGATCGATGGAGTTATCGATGGCAAGTACGAGCCTATTTGCCATGGAAATACTTGCCGAAATCGAAGATCCTGTCGAAATCGTTGTAGAAGGCGAAGACCATTATCATGAGGAGAATGACAAGGCCCACCGTTTGGGCCACCTCCTGCACCTTCTGGGAGATCTTCCTGCGGATGACGATCTCGATGGCGTTGAAGAGGATGTGCCCGCCATCGAGGACGGGGATTGGAAGGAGGTTGATGATGCCCAGGTTGATGCTTATGAGCGCGAAAAAGAAGACGAAATCACCGAGGCCCTTCTTGGCCCTCTTGCTTGCCTCCTGGAAGATGAGGACGGGCCCCCCGATGTTCCTGGGTGAAATGGAGCCCTGAATGATCTTCACTATCCCCAGGACTGTTATCCGGGAGTACTCCCAGGTCATGTGAAGGGCGAGCCCCACCGCCTCTGTCGCGCTCTGTCTCCGCTTTATCACCTCGTCGGACCTTTCTATGCCGAGTATCCTGCGCTTGTATGGCTCGCCGAAGATGTCCTTCTCCTCGATGGTCATGGGTTTGATGGTGAGGTTGACGGGAGAGCCGGCCCGGTCGAGGGTCACCTCGACGGTATCGCCCTCGGCGTGATCTATGGTGGAGGCGATATCGAGGAATTCCTTCACCTCCTTGCCGTCGATCCTGACGATGGTGTCACCCGCCCGTATGCCCGCCGCCTGCGCGGGGGTGTTGTCGGCAACCTTGCCGACGCGTGCGGATGGCACGTTATAGCCGATGATGGAGACGAGATAGAAGACGAAAAGGGCGAGAAGGATATTGAACAGGGGGCCTGCCAGGGCGACGAGTATCCGTACGTACGGGGGTTTGTGGGAGAAGGACCTGGGTTTGTCTTCTTCGCTGACCTCTTCGTCGGGGGATTCCCCGAGGAGTTTCACATAACCGCCCATGGGAACAGCGGATATGGCGTATTCCGTTTCCCCCCGGGTGAAGCGGAGGAGTTTCTTCCCGAACCCTATGGAGAAGGTGATGACCTTGATGTCGAAAAGCCTCGCGACCAGGAAGTGCCCGAATTCGTGCACCAGGATGAGAAGCGCGAGGGCGATGAGAAAGTATAAAAATGATATCATGATCTTTTTCGTCCTGTACCAGTTATTTTAGTCATTGCTCTGTCCCGTGTCCATGCCGCCGCCGCGAGGACCTCTTCGAGCGTGTCGATGACCGGTTGTCCGGCGGTGTCCGCCAGGGTCTCGGCGACGACGCGCGGTATGTCGGTGAACCGTATCCGTCCGTCGATGAAGGCCTGCACGGCCACCTCGTTGGACACATTGTACGCGATGCACGCGCTGTCGCCTGCCGAAAGGGCTTCGTACGCAAGACGGATCGACGGGAACTTCCCGAGGTCCGGCGGATGGAACGTGAGTTTCATGTGCCCGCCGAGGTCAAGGGGCGAGAAGGGCAGGGCAACCCGCTCTTCGTCGTTCAGCGCATAGGCGATGGGGATCTTCATGTCCGGACTTGCCATGTACGCCAGGAGAGAATTATCGGAGAGCTCCACCATGCCGTGAACGATGCTTTCGGGATGGACGAGGGTCTTTATCCTCCCGGGCTCGACATTGAAAAGCCAGCGCGCCTCCATGATCTCAAGCCCCTTGTTCATGAGGGTGGCGGAGTCGAGGGTGATCTTCTGTCCCATTCTCCACGTCGGATGGTTCATGGCCTCCGAGAGCTCCACCCTTTCGAGGGCCTTCTTCGTGTGTCTCCTGAAGGGCCCCCCCGACGCGGTGATGATGAGGGACCGGATCTCCCTGCCTTCCACGCCCTTGAGGAGCTGGTAGAGAGCGGAGTGCTCGCTGTCGACGGGTATGAGCCGGGACTTTTTCCCGGACAGGATCGTCCTGATGATCCTCCCGGCCATGACGAGGCTTTCCTTGTTGGCGAGGGCGAGGACCTTCCCGCAGTGCAGGGCCTCGATGGTGGGCTCGAGTCCGATGCTGCCTGGCAGCGCGTTGACAACGGTGTCAACATCGGAGCGGATCATTTCCTTCATGCCCTCTATGCCCGTGTAGACCCGTACGCCGGGCGCCGTGACCGCGCCCCTTTGCCCCTCGTCGAAAACGCAGACCGCGGGCGGTTTAAACCGGGCTATCTGTTCGTTGAGGAGGCCTATGTTGTTCCTGCAGGCGAGGCCGCAGACATCGAAAGCCCCGGGGTCGTTGGCGATGACCTCGAGTGTCGCGGTGCCGATGGAGCCGGTGGAACCCAATATGAGGACTTTCTTCTTCATAGGTATCTCGTCCATACCAGGTACGTGTACAGAAAGGGCGCCGTGAAGATGAAACTGTCGATACGGTCCAGAATGCCGCCGTGCCCGGGAATGAGATGTGATGAATCCTTTGTGTTGAAAACCCTCTTGCATGCGGATTCGAAAAGATCGCCCGCCTGCCCGAGAACACCCGTTGCCGCCCCCACGCCGAGGGCCGCCGGAATGCTTAAGCCCAGCAGCTGATAGGACGCGGTGATGACGGCGAGAGAGCCGAGGGCCGCGCCCAGGAGGCCTTCAACTGTCTTCTTCGGACTGATCCGGGGAGCCAGGGGGTGCTTCCCGAACTTCTTCCCGATGCCGTAGGCGAAAATGTCGCTTGCCCAGATGGAAAAGAGAAGGATAAGGGGGAACAGTCCGTCCAGTTCCTTCAGCAGGTAGAGATAGAAGAAGGGGATGAGAATGAAGAGGTTGGAAAAGAGCACGAGCGCGGCCTGACCCGTCAGGTCGCGGTTCGCATCCTCGAGGGATGCCTTCCTGTCGAAGACCTTGATGGTGATGACGATGAATGCCGATGCCATCATCCAGAGCATGTATATCTGGAAGAAACGGAAGTAGAGAGGCACCGTTCCAAGGATGACGAGGGTGGCGATGAGGTATCTCATGTGGCAGCCGGCAAGGGACGCGGCCTCGATGAGCGCGACGACGGCGATCGCGAGCAGCAGGGTAAGGAGCCACACCGGGGGCAGGACATAGAAGAGAAAGGCAATGACAGGGGCAATGCAAATGCCCGTGATGACGCGCTTTTTCAGTTCTCCCAATCAGAAATCCTTCACGTTTCCAAACCTTCTGTCACGCTTCGCGAATTCGGCCAGCGCTTCGAGAAAGGCCTGTTTTCGAAAATCGGGCCAGAGGATATCGGTCACGTAGATCTCGGTGTAGGCCACCTGCCAGAGCAGGAAGTTCGAGAGTCTCATCTCGCCGCTCGTGCGGATGAGGAAGTCGGGGTCGGGTATCGCCGGGCTGTACAGGTGTCTCCTGAAGGTCCTTTCGTCGATCCTTTTGACAAGACCATTTTTCACGTCCTCGCACAGGAGGCGCACGGAGCGTATGATCTCCTTGCGGCCGCTGTAGCTGAGGGCGATCGTCAAAACGAGGTTCCTGTTGCGCGCCGTCTTCCTCATCACATCGTCGAACTGTGCCTGGAGAGGCTTCGAGAAATCACCTCTCTCGCCGATGACGTTGAAACGTATACCCCTGTCCATCATCATCGGGAGTTCCTGTTCGAGGTAGAGGCCGAGAAGGAACATGAGCGCCCTGACCTCTTCCTTCGGACGGGACCAATTCTCCTTTGAAAAGGCGTAAAGGGTGAGATAGGGTATGCCGAGGTCGCAGGTGGTTTCCGTGATCTCCCTGACCGAGTCGATCCCGACCTTGTGGCCTTCCACCCTCCGGAGCTTCTGTTGTTTTGCCCATCTGCCGTTCCCGTCCATGATGATGGCGACGTGGGTGGGCAATCTATCGGGAGCCGTCTTTCTCATCGATCGCGTCGCTCAGATGGAGAGGATCTCTTTCTCTTTTTCGGAGAAGAGCTTTTCTGCCATATCTATATGCTTATCCGTGAGCTTCTGGACGTCGTCCTGTTTTTTCTTGAGGTCGTCCTGGGAAATGGTCTTGTCCTTCTCCAGTTTTTTCAGCTTCTCGTTTATGTCCCTCCGGACGTTCCTCATGGCGACGCGGGTGCCCTCGAGCATCTTGCCGCCCTGCTTCGTGAGTTCCTTGCGCCGCTCCTCGGTGAGCTTCGGAAAGGTCAACCGGATGGTCTTTCCATCGGACATGGGATTGACGCCAAGATCCGATTTCTGGATCGCCTTCTCGATCTCCGCGATGACGGTGTTGTCCCAGGGCTGGATGGTGATGGTCCGTGAATCGGGGACCCCGATGGTAGCCACCTGGTTGAGCGGGGTGGGCTGCTTGTAATAGTCTATCTTGATATCCTCAAGGAGGGACGCCGAGGCGACACCGGTGCGCAGTTTCGAGAAGTCTTTCTTCAATGCCGCGAGTGATTTCTTCAGCTTGTCCTCAAGCTCGGTCATAACGTCATTGCTCATAGGGTTACCTCCTCACGATCGTCCCTATTCTTTCGCCAAGAACCACTTTCTTCAGATTATCCCTGACGCGCACGCTGAAAACGGCGACGGGGATGTCGTTCTCCTTGCAAAGCGTTATCGCGGTGAGGTCCATGACCTGAAGGTCTTTCTCGAGGACCTCGCTGTAAGATATCTCCGGGTAAAAGACGGCGTCGGCATGGACCTCCGGGTCCCTGTCGTAGACACCGTTCACCTTGGTCGCCTTCATGAGCACGTCCGCCTTCGTCTCGACGGCGCGAAGGGCCGCGGCCGTGTCGGTGGTGAAGTAGGGGTTGCCGGTCCCGCAGGCGAAGATGACGATCTTTCCCTCGTCAAGGTACGCCCTCGCCCGCGCGTGGTCATAGGGCTCGGCTATCCTTTCAAGGGCCAGTGCCGTTTGCACCACGGCCGGAGTTCCCATCCTGACAAGGGTGTCCTTAAGGACGAGGGCGTTGATGACGGTCGCCACCATACCGACGTAGTCTCCGGTGACGCGGTCCATTCCCTCTTTCTCGCCCTTCTTCCCCCGGTATATGTTGCCGCCGCCGAGAACGATCCCTACCTCGACACCGAGTCCGTGAACATCTCCTATCTGACCGGCAATGTCGGCGACGGTGGCATGGTCTATGCCATGCCCCTCGTTGCCCATGAGAACCTCTCCACTGAGTTTGAGGAGTATCCTCTTGTATCTCATGCTAGTCCTGAAGTGTCTCGCCCAGCTGGAACCTCACGAAACGGTTGATGACGATCTTTTCCCCCGTCTTCACGAGGAGTTCCTCGAGAAGGTCTTTGACGGTCATGTCGGGGTTCTTTATGAAGGTCTGCTCCACGAGGCAGACCTCCTGGTAGAACTTCTCCAGTTTCCCCTCGGCTATCTTGTCGATGATCTTCTCCGGTTTGCCCGATTCCAGCGCCTGGTTCCGGTAGATGGTCTTTTCCCTTTCGATGTGGTCGGCGGGAATGTCCTCGCGCTTCACGTAGAGAGGATTCGAGGCCGTTATCTGCATGGCCACGTCCTTGACGAAATTCTGGAACTGGTCGGTCTTGGCGACGAAATCGGTCTCGCAGTTGATCTCGACCATGGCTCCCACCTTGCCGCCCGTATGTATGTAAGAGGCGACGGAACCCTCGGAAGCGACCCTGCCCATCCTCTTCTGAAGCTTGGCAAGCCCTTTCTCCCGAAGGAAATCCACGGCCTTTTCCATATCTCCATTGGAATGCCTCAGGGCCTCCTTGCAGTCCATAAGGCCCACACCCGTCCTTTCGCGTAATTTTTTTACTGCGTCAGCAGTGATATCCATGGAATTCCTCCTCAACTCTTAAGCTTCGTACTCGTCGTATTTTTCCTCTTCCAGCACGCTTTCGTCGACAAAGGGCTTGAGGTCTTCGGCCGGCCCTTCATCCTTGCCCTGGAACTCTTCAACGTACAGGGCTTTTCCTTCCAGAACCGCGTCGGCGATGCGGGAGGTAATGAGCTTGATGGCGCGGATGGCGTCGTCGTTGCCGGGGATCACGAAATCGATATCGTCGGGATCACAGTTCGTGTCGACGATCCCGACGGTGGGGATGCCCAGCTTCTTGGCCTCGTTCACGGCGATGTATTCCTTCTTCGGGTCGACGACATATATGGCCCCGGGGAGTCTTTCCATGCCTTTGATGCCGCCGATGTTCCTTTCCAGTTTCTCTATCTCGCGCTCTATGCCTATGGCTTCCTTTTTCGGAAGGACCTTGTATATGTCGCTCTCTTTGAGCTCCTCGTACTTGCGGAGCCGGTCGATGCTCTTTTCGATGGTCTGGAAATTGGTCATCGTGCCGCCGAGCCAGCGGTTGTTCACGTGAAACGCCCCGCAGCGCTTCGATTCGTCGGCGATGGATTCCTGGGCCTGCTTCTTCGTACCGACGAAGAGGATGTATTCGTTGCGGGATGCCACTTCCTTGACGAAGTTATAGGCCTCTTTGAACATCTTCAGTGTCTTTTGAAGGTCAATGATGTAGATGCCGTTACGGGCCCCGAATATATAGGGTTTCATCTTGGGGTTCCAGCGTTTTGTCTGGTGCCCGAAGTGAACGCCAGCTTCCAGCAACTGTTTGATGGTAAGGTTCGACATTTTTCCTCCTGGTTTTAGTCTTCCGCCTTTCGCGCTTTAACGGCAGACAGTTTCCTGCACCCTGACATTAATTGAAAGACGTGCAAATTTGATCGAGTTGTAAAATACCATATGATTACGTGTATTTCAAGAAAAAAGGGGGGGCAGGGGTGCGAAGAGGGGGCAGGAGATAGGTCCTATCCGTCCTATCGCTCCTACTTTCTTTCCCTGATTATTGCCAGGAGGTATTTCGTTCCCGAGAGCTCGAGGGAGTTGAGGCTGATCTCGGTGTCGAAATCGGTCCCGTCGAACCTTCTGTGCCGCCAGGTGAAAAATTGCGGTTTGCCCTTGAAGGCCGCCCTGACGATCTTCATGGCTTTCTCCTTTGAATCGCTCCCGTCCGGTTGCGTGGGAGGAGAGAGCATGTGAGGCGGCTCGGCGACGATGTCCTCCTTGCTGCCCTTGAATACGGAGAGGGCCTTCCGATTGCAGTCGACGATGGAGAACCGGTCCATCAGGAATATGGCATCGTTGGCATTCTCGAAAATGGCGTGGAACTTCATTTCGCTGTCCCTGAGCGCATCCGACGCCAGTTTGCGTTCCGTGACGTCCCTCAGGTATGCCAGCGTGACCGGTTCGTTGCGGTACGTGGTGCCCGTGGCCGATACCTCCACGTATATGAGGCTTCCATCCTTCTTCCTGCCCCTGAATTCGTATTTGTCGGGCACTTTCTCTCCCCGCTGACGTCTCTCGTTGATGTCCCGGACGTGCATGAGGTCATCGGGGTCTATGGTTATTTCGTGGCCCCGGCCGATGACCTCATCGGGAGAATCGAACCCGAAGATGTCACAGAATCTCTGGTTCACATAGATATGGGTGCTGCCCTTGACAACGGCCACACCGTCATTGGAGCACTCGATAGCCGTCCGGTAGCGCTCCTCCGATTCCTTGAGCCTTTCCTCGGCCTCTCTCTGGGCTGTTATGTCCCGCACCGACTGTATGACCCCGGTGATGTTGCCGTCAAGGTCATATATGGGGCTTGCCTTTGCCCAGATGTAAAGAGGCTTGCCGCGCAGCATAAGAGGTTCAAGCGGTTCGGCGACGAGACGGTCCATCTCCCTGGTGATGAAGGAATAGCGCTTCTCCTCGTCCCGGTCCGGTCTCAGGACGAAGTCGGCGAGAAGGGGCTGGCGCTTGCCGTAAAAGGGCAGGGAATACTCGTGGTTCCCCTTGCCGAGGATATCGACGGCCCGGACGCCGGAGAGCTCTTCCATGGCCCTGTTCCAGGCGATCACGCGGCCATCTTTGTCGATGGCGAAGGTGGCGTCGGGAAGGAAGTTGATGATGTCCGTCAGCCGGCGCTCCGACTCGACAAGGGCCTCTTCGGCCCTCTTGTATTCAGTGACGTCCTGCACGACCGTAAGGATCGTGTTATCACCGGTTATGGCATGGGGCACGATGCTGAGGAGCGCCCGAAGTATGTGCCGGTCCTTGCGCCGAAGGTCGACGAGGTAATTGTGCAGGATCCCCTTGTTCTTGAGATGCTTGAGGAGAACCTGCCTGTCATTGCCTCTCGCGAAGAAATCCCGGGTCCTCATGTTCGATATCTCGGCACGGGTGTAGCCGGTCATCTTCTGGAGCATTGAGTTGTAGGATACTATCCTGCCGTCGGGAGTGCTGATGCATATGCCCACGGGGATGTTCTCAAAGAGTGCCCGGTAGCGGTCCTCGCTCCTGAGCAGGGCCGTCTCGACGTTCCCTTCCTCCGTGGTGTCGGAGATGAGCGCGTACACGCCTTCTATCTGAGCTCCCGGGCCGGTGAGGGGCACGATCTTGCTCCTGACGTGGCGCGAAGTGCCGGTCCTGTCCGACAGGTCCTGTTCGAAGACCACTGTTTCGCCCTTGAGGGACCTTTCGATGTGTCCTCGCAAAAAGGACCACTCCACGGGACCCAGGACCTCTTCGACCCGTCTTCCGCAAATGTCGTCACCTCTCCTGCCATACCATGATTCGTAGGTCCTGTTCACAAAGCGATAGCGGAAGTCCCTGTCTATGTATACGATCGAGATCGGCAGGAGATCCGCTATCAGGCGGAGTCTATCCTCCTCTGCGTCTGCACGGCGGCCGGCAGCCTG
>JAAYAK010000168.1 GCA_012719415.1 Syntrophorhabdus sp. | reverse complement strand
TTCTTATAGGCGACGAAAAGTTCATAGTAGAGCTGTTTGACCGTTGCCACCGTCTTGAGCTGCGCCGCCCTGTGCATGGATTTCAGGCTTTCCGCATCCTTGGCGGCCATCTGTCCTTTCAGATCCAGCTTTCCGAAAAAGGGGAACATCTGGGACAGTGAGAGCATACCCATCGCGTTGGCCTCTTCGCCTATGGTGAGCTGACGAAACCCCTCATTCTGGTAACCGAACATGACCATGGGATCGGGAAGGCTCTTTGCCTGGGGTATCCTGTAGCCCGATGCGGAGACCTTGGACTCGGACACGAGCAGTTCCGGGTTCCTGCTCAACGCCTCCCTGACAAGTTCGTCAAGGTCCAGAGTTGGGGCGTCAGCGGCCAAAAGCGGCGAGGAACCGGCATCACCTGGCATCGATGGTGAACCTGGCGGATACGGTCTTTCCGCCATACGTTATCTTCACTTCATTGTTCCAGGAACCCGACATGGAATAGTTTACCCTGGCCTTGTAAACATTCCCCGCGGATACTGCGTCGGCCTTGTAGTTCATGGGGGGCATCCCCGTCATTGCCGGCATCGAATAGGCAAGTACCACCTTTGCACCCGTTATCGCCTTCCCGGAGGCATCGGTGATGCCGATCTCAACGTTGTTAGTCCCTGCGATGGGGGGATTCTTGTCTATCCGTATCGCCACGTTCAGATCTCCCGCCTTCCTGGTCACCTCATAATCTTTGGCGTAAACTACGGATACGGTCATAAGCAGGATCAGGCAAATCGTCAAAAACATTTTCATGGCCACCTCCAGCCTCACCGGATTTTTTTCACAGCGGGGGTTTCGTTCCCGATCTGTCATTTTATAATTATAACCACGGTCTCCAACTTCGCTTCACATCGAAGCTCCCGGTTTGCTCTCCCGGCGCCCTTTGACAACCTGTTTTTATACGGGACTTTCTTTCTTCCCGACGATGGCACCTGCACAATACATTCACGACTAAGGGGAAGGATCATCGATCAAAGATCGACGAAAGAAGGGAAAAATGCGGGCAAGCAGAGATCGGAGATGCTGACCGTCCGATGCGTCAGCCCTTTCATACGTTGTAAGGAATTCTGTAAGGAATTCAACTAGCGATGCGGAGAAGCTCCGCTGTGTATTTCTATCGGAGGCCTCATTACGACGATCATTCCTTAAGGTCCGGCTCGTTCATACTGCCCGTTCGGTAACCGTGAAGGTCCAGGGCGACGTAAATGAATCCGATGCCCATCAATTCCTCCGCTATCTCGTTCCTGTGTTCGAGAACGAGCGGAAAATCATCTTCTTCGATCTCGATACGGGCCGTATTGCCGTGATGCCGAACGCGGACCTGCGATATGCCGAGGCCCTTTATGAAAGCCTCGGAGCGTTCTATATTTTCGAGTCTCCCGACGGTTATGGCGGTCCCATAGGGGACCCTCGACGCGAGACACGCCTGCGCGGGTTTTTCCCACGTCTTGAGGCCCATCTCCCGGGAGAGCGTCCTGATTTCTTCCTTGGTCAACCCTGCATCCAGAAGCGGACTTTTGACATCGAGTTCCAGGCATGCCC
>JAAYAK010000167.1 GCA_012719415.1 Syntrophorhabdus sp. | reverse complement strand
GGAGAACGAGCTCTGCGGCGCGACGGCGGTCGCTGCCTCCATGATGGCGGCGGCGAAGCTGGGGGCACAGGCACAGGTCCTTCACTACACGAACTCGGGAGACACGGCGGGGGACAGGACGAGGGTGGTGGGTTACGGTTCGGTGGCCTTCTGGCAGCCCGACGGCAAGGCCTCCTCACCTCTTGCGGCGGCCGAGAAGAAACGGCTCCTTGCCGTCGCCCGGAAGACCCTCGAGGAATACGTCTCATCAAAGACCGTCCCCGACATCGACGTCCGGGAGCCGAGGCTCCTCGAAAGAAGAGGCGTCTTCGTGACACTCACGATCCACAGGCAGCTCAGGGGATGCATCGGCTATATCAAACCCGTGGCACCCCTGTACCGGTCGGTAGTGGAAATGACCGTCGCGGCATCGTCGAGGGACATGAGGTTCCCTCCCGTCACGAAGGGCGAGCTCAAAGACATCACCATCGAGATATCCGTGATGTCACCCCTGAAGCTTATCACCTCGGTGGATGAGATCAAGGTGGGAACCCACGGTCTGTATATCGTCAAAGGGGGAAACACGGGCCTCCTGCTGCCGCAGGTGGCCACCCAGTACAAATGGGGCCGGGAGGAATTCCTGCAGAATACCTGTGCAAAGGCCGGCCTGCCGGAAAACGCGTGGAAGGACAGGGAAACGAAGGTCTACGTCTTTTCGGCGCAGGTATTCTCGGAATAACGGATGTCGAGCGGGCAACCGCTGTTAAGGGAGCACACATGAAGATCAGCTTCGTCCTACCCACGGGGGACATCGTCAACGAAGAGAGGGACCGCTTTCTCACACATGCCATGGGGGGGTGCTGGCATGAGGACGGCGGCAGGGAGCCTGTCACGATGTTCGCCCTCAAGGGTCACATCTGCTCGAAGTGCGGCTTGTTCTACACCACGAGGAATGATTTCTCCACCCTGGAGGACTTCCTGAAACTCTACGAGTGGGCGCGCGACGACCCGAGCCTTGCGGATTTCGTCGCTGAGTTTCGGACCCGGGACCTCGTCAACGAAAAACGAGGGCCCGGAGCAAGAAAACGGTTCGCCGACGGTCTCTACCGGATGCTGACGGAAAGCGGGAGGAAAAGGGAACATGCTTGACAGCGACACACTCGACAGGTATGCCGACGTGCTCCTCTGGGGACTCACCACGGCCCGGAAGGGACGTTTCAGGAAAGGGGATGTCATCTTTCTCCAGTACGACCCCCCGGCCACGGGCCTCGCGGAGGTTCTCTACGCGAAGATCCTCGACCGGGGCATGTATCCCCTCCAGCGCATGGGTCTCACCACCTTCATGGAGCGCTCCTTTTACGAGAAGGCGACGGACCGGCACCTCGCCTGGCTGCCTCCGGGAGACAGGGAACTCTACGAGAAGATCAACGGGAGAATATACCTGCGCGCACCCGAGTCCCTCACCCACCTCAAGGACATCGACCCCATGCGGATAAGCAAGGTCCTCGTATCCCGAAAGGTCTTCCGGGACATCCTCGACAGAAGGGAGGAAAAGGGGGTCTACAGCTGGACGCTGTGCACCTATCCCACCGCCGGGCTCGCGAAACAGGCGAAGATGTCCGTTGCGGCCTATGCCGCGCAGATCGTCAAGGCCTGCTTTCTCGACGAGAAGAACCCCGTGAAAAAATGGAACGCCGTCCACGCCGAGGCGACACGCATCAAGAAATGGCTCACCGGCCTCAAGGTGCGCTATCTCCGGGTGAACGCGAAGAACATCGACCTCGTCCTCACCCCGGGGGAGATGCGCAAATGGGCCGGCATTTCGGGACACAACATCCCCAGCTTCGAGGTCTTCCTCTCACCCGACTGGCGGGGCACGGAAGGCATCTACTACGCGAACCTGCCATCCTTCCGGAGCGGCAACTACATCGAGGGCGTGCGTCTTGTGTTCAGAAAGGGAAAGGTCGTCGACGCGGACGCGAAGAAGGGTGCCGAATTTCTCAGGAAACAGATAGCCATGGACAGGGGGGCCTCCAGAGTTGGGGAATTCTCCCTCACGGACAGGCGCTTCTCCCTCATCGACCGTTTCATGGCGGACACCCTCTTCGATGAGAACTTCGGCGGGCGCGAGGGGAACTGCCACCTCGCTCTCGGGGCATCCTACAGCGACACCTTCAGCGGCAACCCGGCCAAACTGACGGGGGAGATGAAGCGAAAGCTCGGCTTCAACGACTCGGCGCTTCACTGGGACCTCGTCAACACCGAGGCAAAGACCGTGACGGCGCGCCTCAGGAACGGCAGGGAGATCGTTATCTACGAAAAGGGTGCCTTCTGTCTTCCGTAAGGTCGCACAAGCACCTCTTCTTCTTTGTCGGCTGGGTAGGGATGGTGCTCTACTTCACCCAGAGGTGGATCTTCGGGCCGCTGATCCCCTCCCTCATGGGGACCTTCGGCACGGACAAGACCACGCTCGGCATCGTCGGAGCTGGCTCGCTGTGGGGCTACATGCTGACGCCCATCATCGCCGGTCTCATCTCCGACAGGTTCGGAAGGAGATACGTCGTCCTCTTCGGCATGTTCGGGCTCTCGGCGATGACGGTCGTATCCGGCCTCGCCAACTCCACGGGGCAGCTCTTCCTTTTCCGCTTCGTGACGGGCCTCATAGAGGGCTTTTTCTTCATCCCCATGATCGCCTTCACCATGGAGCTCTTCCCCGAGAGGCCCGGGTTCTACGTCACCTTCATGTCATCGGGCACGTCATTCGGCTGGTTCACCGGCCCCGCCCTGGCGGGATGGCTCCTCGACGTGACCGGGAACTGGCGCATCCCCTTCATGGCCACAGGTATCGCCGGCATCATCCTCGCCGCCGTGCTCCTCATCGTGTGGCCCGAGGAGAAACGGGAGCGGCACCCCGGCGGCAAGCTCCTCGACCCGTCCATACTGGAGCGGTCAAGCCTCATCATGCTCTTTCTCGTGAGTTTCACCGCGATGTTCCAGATATCGGGAGAGTTCGGCTTTGCCATGTGGTACCCCGTCTTCCTGAAGACGGAGGTGGGCATGACGGCGTCGATGGCGGGCCTCGTCGCGGGCCTCTGGGGTGTGGGCCAGTTCATAGGCCGCCCGACGATGGGCCACATCTCCGACAGACTGGGGTACCGTAAGGTAGGCATCACCGGCGGCATCATAATGGGATTGTGCCTCATGCTGATCCTCAAGGTCGACAACGCCGCCGTCCGGAGTTCCATCACCTTCTTCACCGGTTTTGTGGGCTGCGCCGTGATGGGCTCCCTCTGGACCTTCACGGGCCTCACCTTCGCCCGCACCCGGGGTCTCGCCCTCGGCGTGCTCACCACGTGGTCCTACGCCATCGCCTCTCTCTCCCCCATAACCATCGGGTGGATCGGCGACCACTACCGCGTCTCGACGGGCCTCCTCGTCATCTGCGTCCCCGTGGTCTTCCTCGCCTGCGCCACCTTTGCGGTCACGGCGTTGGTCAAGAAACGATAATCGGATGAGAAAAGAATGACCAATGACCAAATTCCAATAACCAGAAAAACTAATAATAACCAATAACCAAACGTGAGACAGGCGGTCTTGCCCTTCCGTTTGTTCAATTGGTTATTGGTGAATTGGTCATTATCTTTTTCATTGGTCATTGGAATTTGGTCAATTGGTCATTGTCTTCCCAGTTGGTTGTTATCTTCTCATTTGGTTCCTGTTCCATTTGTGATAGAATACTTCCGTAATCCACTCCAAATCTGCCGAGAAGGGGTCTCAATCCATGGGCAAGGCAATACCAGGTAATCTCCTGAGGATGTGGGAGCTTCTCTCCGACGACATTCAGGACGCGCTCCTGATCGCCGTCGAAAGGAACCGCACGGTCCAGAGGAACTTTCGCGGGACACCGGTCTCTTCCTGTCCCCACTGCGGCGACGCGAACACGATGGACTGCTCCACCATAGACGCCATCGGCGACGCGACCGTCGGCCTGTGCGTTGAATGCGGGTACCTGTGGTGCCTCGAATGCGATTCGTCCCTCCTCACCGGCATCAATTGCGGCCACTGGCAGGTCTGCTCATCATGCACGGAGAAAAAACAGTCCACCGGCTACTGCGGCACCGAACCTCTTGAATGTCCCCGTATCAGGGAATGGTTGAGGAAGAATCATCCGGTGGTCTAAAGACGGATTGAGCCGCTTGAACCGCTTGAACGTCAGAGGCAAAAAAAAGTGGGACACTGTCGTCATCCCGGTTTTGATCCGGAGATCCTTTTCGTCTTCGTCATTCAAGCGGTTACAACCATTTTTGTCTTTCCTGGCCTTTTCCGTTCAAGCGGTTCAAGCGGTTCAAGCTGTTCAAGCGGCTTCAACTGTCTTTTCCCGGGGCTCTTGACTTAAGTCAAGTGACTTACAAGATGATCTGGAGTAAAATGGGGCACAGGTACAGCAATCAGAGTGAAAGAGGAGGGGTGTCATGAAATTTGAAATAGCTCCGAACGTTCACTGGGTAGGGAAGATAGACTGGGAGCTTCGAAAGTTCCACGGAGAGGAGTATTCGACCCACCGCGGTTCGTCCTATAACTCGTACCTTGTTCGCGATGAGAAGACGGCCCTCATCGACACGGTCTGGATGCCCTTCGCCGGCGAGTTCGTCCACAACCTGGCGAAGGAGATCGACCTTGGCTCCATAGACTTCGTCATCGCCAATCATGCGGAGATGGACCACTCGGGCGCCATGCCGGAGCTCATGCGGCATATACCGGACAAACCCGTCTACTGCACCGCGAACGGAGTGAAATCGCTCAAGGGCCACTACCATCAGGACTGGAACTTCCACGTGGTGAAGACGGGGGACAAGCTGAGTCTCGGGAAGAAAGAGCTTGTCTTCATCGAGGCGCCCATGCTTCACTGGCCGGACACGATGATGGAATATCTCACGGGCGACGCGATCCTCTTCTCCAACGACGCCTTCGGGCAGCACATCGCCAGCGAGCACATCTTCAACGACCTCGTCGTGCAATCCGAACTCTTCGAGGAGGCCATCAAGTACTACGCCAACATCCTCACGCCCTTTTCGCCCCTCGTGACAAAGAAGATAAACGAGGTGGTCGGTCTCGGCCTCCCTGTCAACGCCATCTGCCCGAGCCACGGCGTCATCTGGCGCGACAACCCCCTGCAGATCGTCCACAAGTACCTCGAGTGGGCGGACGGCTACCAGGAGGACCAGACAACCCTCGTGTACGACACGATGTGGGACGGCACGCGAAGGCTTGCCGAGGCCATAGCGAAGGGCATAAAGGAGAAGGACGGAAAGGTGACGGTAAAGCTCCGCAACATAGCCCGGAGCGACATCAACGACGTTGTCACGGAGATATTCAAGTCGAAGACCGTTCTCTTCGGCTCGCCGACCATCAACAGGGGCATCCTCAACGCGATGGCGGCTTTGATAGAGATGGCCGCCGGACTCAGGTTCAGGAACAAGAAGGCGGCCGCCTTCGGCTGCTACGGCTGGAGCGGCGAGTCGGTGAAGGTGCTGAACGAAGCCCTCGGAAAGTCCGGGTTCGAGGTTGTCCATGAGGGCTTGCGGACGATGTGGCAGCCCGGTGATGACGAGCTGGCGCAGGCGGTGCAGTTCGGAAGGGAAATAGCGGCGAAATGAGGTCTCTCTCCAGCCGCCACCCCGGACTTGATCCGGGATCCGGACAGCTTTGCGGAGAAGGTCGTGCGACTTCGCCATGATACACACCATAAGGAGGACAGAATGGACAAACAGGCGATACTGGAAAAAGTGAAGACCCGCGTCGGCGCCGACGGAAAGATATCCTGCGAACAGGCGATGAAGCTCGCGGACGCGGAAGGACTCTCATACGGCGATATGGGCGATCTTCTCAACGAGTTCCAGGTCAAGGTGGGAGCGTGCCAGCTCCACTGTTTCCCCAACCCCGTGTGCAGCCCCGCAACCAAATGATGTTCCCGCCAGGGACGCGCGCGCCTGGAACAGGCCCGCGTCCCTGATTTCTCTTGTCTGCGGCCTTCCGTTCTGTTAGAATCTCTCATAGATACCAAGTGTTATGAGAGGTCAACGATCGATGAACATTCTCTCCGCAATCGGCAACACGCCACTCGTGGAACTTTGCAACATCAACCCCAATCCCAACGTCACGATACTCTGTAAACTGGAAGGCTGTAACCCCGGCGGGTCCGTCAAAGACCGTCCCGCCCTCTACATGATAACCAAGGCAGAGGAAAGGGGAGAGCTCACGAAGGATAAGACGATCCTCGAACCCACGTCGGGCAACACGGGCATCGCCATCGCCATGATAGGCGCCGCGAAAGGATACCGCGTCGAGCTGTGCATGCCCGCGTGCGTGAGCACGGAACGCCGTCTCATCCTCCAGGGCCTCGGCTCGAACGTTTTTCTGACACCCGCCAAGGAAAACATAGACGGTGCCATCAGGCAGGCCCACACACTCCTCCATGAAGAGCCGGGCAAGTACTACATGCCCAACCAGTACGAGAACCCCGACAACGTCCTCGCCCATTTCGAGACAACGGGTCCCGAGATCTTCCGCCAAACGGGCGGGGAGATCGATTACTTCGTGGCCGGCATGGGAACGACAGGCACCCTCATGGGAACGGGCCGCTACCTCAAGTCAGTCAAGCCCGGCATCAAGATAGTCGGCGTCGAGCCCGTCATGGGCCACACCATTCAGGGCCTCAAGAACATGCGCGAATCCATAATACCCCCCATCTACAAGAGGGACGAACTCGACCTCAAGGAAATGGTCGAGGACGGCGAGGCCTTCGAGATGACGGGCCAGCTCGCCCAGAGAGAAGGGATATTCGTGGGCACATCGAGCGGCGCCGCCGCGGCCGTGGCCCTGCGCCTCGCGAAGATGATCGACCACGGGACCATAGTGGTCCTCTTCCCCGACCGCGGGGACCGCTACCTCTCGACGATGCAGTTCAGATCCATCTGTGCGAAGTGCCCGCCGTAACAGAAAAGACTTGCCTCTCGCCCGCTTCGCTCGAGTTCGCTTAAGATCGCAAAGAGAGGAGAAAAGAGAGAAAAGCTGCCGCCAGATCCTGGAGCCTCCCAGGATCTGGCGGCCTTCTCGTCCCGCCCTTCGGCGGGAGAGAGAAGAATCATGCATTCTCGTCCTCTACCATCAGCAAGACACATGTAGACACGAGAAATGCGCTGTCCTTCATGCGATAAGGTCAGAGCATGGCTTGTCAGGTTTGGACGAATGTATATAGTATTCGTAAGAACAGGGGAGGTGCTCTCATGGAAGAATTGGAGATAGGCAAAGCCTTTACTTTGTTGGAGCCGGGGCCCGTTGTCCTTGTTACGACGAATGATGGAAAGAAGGACAACGTCATGACGATCTCGTGGACGATGGTGGTGGACTTCACGCCGGTCTTTGCCATGACGACCGGGGAATGGAATTATTCATTCAAGGCCCTCCGGAAAACGAGGGAGTGCGTTATCGCGGTCCCCACGGTCGACATGCTCGACAAGGTCGTCGGAATCGGAACATGCTCCGGCGCCGATACGGACAAATTCGCGAAATTCAAGCTCACTCCCGTAAAAGGCAAGATAGTCAAAGCACCATTGATAAAGGAATGCCTCGCCAACATCGAGTGCAGGGTCATCGACATCATCAGGAAACACAACATCGTCGTCCTCGAAGCCCTCGCCGCACACTTCGACACCTCGCGCAAAGAAAAGCGAACCGTCCACGCCGTCGGCGACGGCACATTCATCGTGGATGGCCGCAAGCTTGACCGAAGAAGGCTGATGGCGTCGAAACTTCCGGAAGGCGTCTGACCGTCAACGGTCAGGCGCTCTCGCAAAGCCGGCTTGAAAGACCTGCCTTTCTCCCGCTTCGCTCGAGTTCGCGGAAAACGCGAAGAGAGACAGAAAGAGAGACTTAAGCGGGACTGCCTGTACTTCACTCGTGCATGCCTGCACGCGTGCCGGGCCTCGGACTCCGGCACCTAAGACGCCGAAGACTCTTATGGTTCTTGAATAACTCTTCCAGGCGAGCTTCGCTCCGTTCCCTCCCTTGATGTCTTTGACCCTCACTTCCCCGCTCGCGCGCTCCTAACTCTCCCGGGCAGCCTTTCGCTTTAAGGATCACGGGACCCGCAATCTGCCGCAGACCACGCCCATGTGGAGTATGGCGAATCATCGGCCATGGTGCACTTGAAATGCATAATGGACGACATTGACAGGCACGGCCCGAGCGAAACCTGTCCATTCCGGTCAGCACCCCGTAATCCCCTTCTTCATCTCTGGCCCTTGAACTCTGGAGCGGTCTTACCGGCTTGTGCTTGCCGGTTTGTGG
>JAAYAK010000166.1 GCA_012719415.1 Syntrophorhabdus sp. | reverse complement strand
CATCCCGGAGCTTGAGAGCACCTCCCGCGAGGGAATGACCCGGGACTTGAACCCCATAGCCCTGCAGCCGTAAGGAAAAGATCTTTCATAGGTAATGTAGAAATGAACACAGGAATGACACCTGACGGTCCCCGTCTCACCCGGCCACCCCCCGCGAGCGTCTGACTTCCTGTTCACAGGGCGGTCCTTCCGACGAAATGAAAAGGATAAAGAACGTTCAAGCGGCTCAAGCTGTTCAAGCCTTCTTTCTATCTTTGCTGTACGCCCTGGAGAGAGCTTATCTTGCGGTCTATCTCCCGTTCCTTCCTGTCGAGATCGTCGCTTTTGGTCTGGAACTGCGCCTGCTGGCTGGCAAACCTTGTCTTGAGGTCGTCGAGGCGTTCATTGAAGTACCTGACGTCGTCATTGAACCTGCCCATCTCTTTTATGCAGTACTGAGGGTTCTTGCCGTACTTTTCCCCCGAGCATTCCTCGTAGAGGTCTGCCTGCTGCATGTCGAGCTGCTTTCTGAGCCGGTCCAGAGGCTTGTAGTATTCGCCGTGAAAGTTGCTCTGCTCCTGGAACAGTTTGAGGCGGGCCGTTCTGATCTCGTCTTTCTCCTGTTTGAGCCGGGACAACTCCCCCGACGGCTGCGTCGCGGCGGCCGGTGCCGGCTTGCGTTGAGCCGCCGTATCGGGCGCGGACATGAGAAGGCACAGGAGCGCCAGGAGGACGGGACATGCCAGACGGCATATGGACGGCCACGGTTCTCTTGCAGCCTTTTTCATCCCGAATAGTCTCATGTGTCTGCCTCCTCGATGGTGTTCCGACCGGAAGAAATCATCCTCCTGTATTTTCCTATAGCCTGCGGGTCTATTGCAAGAACATAATAAGACCCATGAGCGGGGGGCCCATGGGTCCTGTTTTCCGGAAAGCGTGCGCTGCTACAGTCTGAAACGGTTCACGATGCCCTGTAGTTCCTTCGAGAGGCTTGCCATCTGGGAAGCCGCGCCGGCGTTGCCCTGAATGTTCCTCGCCGTCTCCTGCATGGCCATCGATATCTGGTGGATATTGTTCGTTATTTCATTTGTGGTTGCGGTCTGTTGCTCCGATGCGACGGCTATCTGGTTCACTTCGGCCGCGACGAGGCCGATCTGTTCCAGGATATCCTTCAAGGCGATACCGGACTTGCTTGTTTCAGTTGTTCCTACCTCTACTTCCTTGACGCCCTGTTCCATGGAGGTGACAGCCGACTTTGTCTCGCTCTGCATGGACTGGATGGTTTTTTCGATCTCCTGTGTCGCGTCTGTCGTTCGCTCGGCGAGTTTCTTCACCTCGTCGGCGACAACGGCGAAGCCGCGCCCGTGTTCTCCGGCCCTCGCAGCCTCTATAGCGGCGTTGAGGGCGAGAAGGTTCGTCTGGTCGGCAATCTCGTTGATGAGCTCAACTATGACGCCGATCTGGTCGGAACGCTCACCGAGCTTCTTGATGATCCCGGCCGATTCCTTGACCCTCACATTGATCCTGTTCATGACCTCTTCGGTGTCTCTGATAATGGTCCCTCCCGATACGGCGGAGTTGTTGGCCTTTTCCGAGCTTTTTGCGGCCTTGATGCAATTCTGGGAGATTTCCATCGATGTTGTCGACATCTCTTCACTTGCGGTGGCCACGTTATTTATCTGGTTAGCCGCCTGCTCGACGCCTGTCGCCATCTGACCCGAATTGCCGTCGAGGGTGTCGGCGGCGGAAGCGACCCTGTTGCTGCTTTCGGCCACCTTGGTGACCGTCTCGTGGAGGTTTTCCACGAAGGCATTGAACTTGTCCGCCATCCCGCCTATCTCGTCCCTTGAATCGACATCGATTCTCCTGGTGAGGTCTCCATCCGATATCTCGCCGATAACCTCAACGGTACGCCGGATGGGGGCGAGCACGAAGCGCGTGAGCGTGATACTGAGGAAGAGGGACGCGACAATGGCCACGATGATGACGACCATGAAGATCATGATGACCCTTTTATAGGTCGTGAGTGACGCGTCGTAGCTTTCCCGGCCGAGTTTGTTCTCCAGGGCAAGAAGTTCCTGGAGGTTTTTGTTGAGTTCGTCGAATCTCTTGTCCGCCTGGAACATCAGTGTCGTAGCGAGGCTGAAATCGCTGCCGCACATATCTATGACCTTGTCGACGGATTCCCTGTATGCCTTCAGCGACGTTGCGGACGAGGTGTAGAGTTTCTTCTGCGTCTCCGACAGCTTCCCCGATGCCCGGGTCTTCTCCATGAGAGCGCCCGTTTCCTCTATCGTCTTGAAGACGTGCTTCGATAGCTTTTCGACATTCTGCCTCAGGAAATCGGCGCTCGACCAGCTGAGCACCTTGTACGTGTTCGAGTGGACCTCCTTCATGTCGTTGACTATGGTGGAGATCGTCTGATAGCCCTGAAAGCGGTTGGTGTATATCTCGTTTATCGTTGACCTCTGGCTCGCCATCCCTATGAATGAGATAATTCCGAAGATGACAAGGAAGACGAGGACGGTAAGCGGAGGCAGCAGAAGTTTCTTCTGCATCTTGAGGTTTGAGATCATCTTTCTCATCGTTCCCCCCCCCTTGCGCTCGAAAGGGGCAGGGACCGTCACCCGGTCTCTGTCCCCCCGCGGCCTGCTATTTGTACGCCCCCGCGCAGAGGATCATGTCGCCGGAACGCGCGAAATATGTCGTCTTGGGTTCGATCTTCTTCGTTTCCGGATTGAGGTACTTATAGTCGACCCAGCCGCTGCCCTTTGTTTTTGCCTGGTTGATGACGTCCTTCCTGAAGAACTTTCCGTCAGGATCGGGAACCTCGAGAAGGTTCTTGCCGATGATCCTGGGGTTCTTGGGATGCGCGATGACCGTCGCCGTCATGTCATAGGCGAAGACGTAGAGTTCCCCCTTGTCGAACTGTCCCTTGGGTTTGCTGATCTCGGCTATGGTCTTGTCCTTGCCGTTTGCCCTGGCGTAGGAGACCGCCTTGTCGACGAGGGCCTTTGCCTCGGCGGTGTTGCCGGCAGCCCTAGCGTGGTTGGCCATAACGAAACATGCCAGCGCGAAGAAGACCGTGAATACCACGAAGAAACTCACCTTTCTCATAATCTTTCCCTCCATGATCTGGTGTATTCGGATCTGCTGAGTT
>JAAYAK010000165.1 GCA_012719415.1 Syntrophorhabdus sp. | reverse complement strand
CGGATCGTCATACCTTCCCCGCCGCCGTTCACGGGTGCCGACTATATCAAGCTCGGCCACAGGGCCGCGCTTGAGATCGCCATCGTCGCGGTGTCCTCAAGACTGACGCTCGACAAACCTGACGGGGTGATCGTCGATGCACGCGTCATCCTGAGCTCCGTGGCGCCCACCGCCATACACGCGGTGTCGGCGGAAAAGGCCCTCATGGGCCAGCGCCCGTCGGAAGACCTCTTTGCGAAGGCCGCCTCGCTCGCGGTCGGTGACTCATCTCCCATCACCGACATGCGCGGCGGAGCCGAATACCGCCGGGATATGGTCAACACCCTCGTAAAGAGGACACTGCTCAGGGCTTTCAAGGATGCCCGGGACACGAAAGGGGGGAATGCGTGATGAAAAAGCTGATCACTCTCACAGTCAACGATACGGAATACGAGGTGGCCGTTGCCCCCAACAAGACCCTGACCCAGGTGTTGCGCGAAGACCTGAACCTCCTGGGAACGAAGGAGGGATGCGGCGTGGGTGACTGCGGCGCGTGCACGGTGGTCCTCGACGGCAAACCGGTGAACTCCTGCCTTGTCCTCGCGGTCCAGGCCGACGGCTCCCGCATAAAGACGATAGAAGGGGTGGCCCACGGCGACTCCCTTCATCCTGTCCAGGAGACATTCGTGGAACTGGGTGCCATCCAGTGCGGTTTCTGCACTCCCGGAATGATCCTTTCCGCCACGAGCCTTCTCGAGAAGAATCCCCACCCGACAGAGCAGGAGGTGAGACAGGCCCTTTCGGGCAACCTCTGCCGGTGCACGGGGTATCAGAAGATCGTGGAGGCGGTGCAGGAAGCTTCCAGAAGAATGAAGGGATGATGAGGAGGAGGCAAGGACTATGAAGGCATACAACGTGATAAACACGCGGCTGCCCAGGGTGGATGCCAGGGCGAAGGCAACGGGCGATGCCCGGTACACGGCGGACCTTTCCATGCCCAACATGCTCTACGGGGCGATGCTGCAGAGTCCCCTGGCGCACGCGAAGATACTGAATATCGATGTGACGGCGGCAAAAAAGCTCCCCGGTGTGAGGGACGTGGTCACATGGAAGGAAGCGGGACTCGTGAAGTACGGTGTCAGTCCTGCCCGGTATGACGAGCAGGTCTTCTGCTCCGACAAGGTCCGCTATGTCGGGGACGAGATAGCGGCCGTCGCGGCCGTGGACCTCGAAACGGCAATGGAGGCGGTGTCCCTCATCAAGGTCGACTACGAGGAGCTTCCGGTGCTTCTCGATATCGAGTCGGCCATGGCGGAAGGGGCGATCGCCATACATGAAGACTTTCCCGGCAACGTGAGCGCCGAGGTCCACCAGGAATTCGGCAATTTCGAAGAGGCCTTGAAGGAATGTGACATCGTCAGGACCGACAGGTTCACGAACAAGAGGCAGGACGGCGGGTTCCTGGAACCCCAGGCCTGTCTTGCCCAGTATGATCTCAACGGGAACCTCACGCTCTGGTCGTCGACGCAGTCGGTCCATTATGTCCAGAGGAGCATCGCCATGGTGCTCGGCCTCCCCGTGGGCAAGGTCCGGGTCGTAAAACCCTACGTGGGGGGCGGGTTCGGCCCCAAGGCGGCGGTGAACGCCATGGAGATCGCGGCGTGCCTCATGTCGAAACGGACGGGCAGGCCGGTGAAGATGCTCTTTTCCCGCGAACAGGTCTTTCTGCACTCCCGGGCCCGGCACCAGTTCTTCCACGAATTCACGACGGGAGTGAAGAAGGACGGGACCATCATGGCCCTTCACAATACCTGTTACCTTGACGGCGGGGCCTATTCAAGTTTCGGCATCGCCACGATATACTACGCGGGGTCCCTCCTGGGTGCGCCCTACAGACTTCCGAACATGAAATACGATGGTTACCGCATTTACACGAACAAGCCCACCTGCGGCGCCCAGCGCGGACATGGCGGCGTCGCCGCACGGGCGGGATGGGAACAGCAGCTCGACACCATCGCCGCCGAGCTCAACATGGACCCCGTGGAATTCAGGTTGAAGAACATGATGAAGACCGGCGACGTGACCTGCAACGACTTCAACATGTCGAGCCTCGGTATGCAGGAGTGCCTCGAGGGAGTGCGTGACGGCTCGAACTGGGCCGCCAAGAAGGGGAAGCTTCCCAGAGGCAAGGGAATAGGGGTCGCCTGCGGGTTCTTCGTGTCCGGGGCCGGGTATCCCATCTACCGGTCCGAGACGTTCCATTCCACGGCAACGATCAGGCTCACCGAGGACGGCGGCGGGGTGAACCTCTACACCGCGTCGGCGGAGATAGGCCAGGGGTCGGACACCATTCTTGGACAGATCGCAGCGGAGGCCCTCGGTGTCTCTCTTGATGACGTGATGGTGCACTCAGGAGACACCGATTTCGGCGTCGATCTGGGCGCCTATTCATCACGGCAGACCCTCATGTCCGGCCATGCCGTCAAGATGGCCGCGGAAGACACGAAGCGGCAGGTGCTCGAGGCGCTTTCGGAGCAGCTGGGCGTGACGGTCGGGGACATGGACATCGCGGGCGGTGTCGTCATCTTCAGGAAGGGCAAGCCCGACTTCTCCCGGCTGCGGACGTTGTACATCAAGGAGCACCGGGGATGGGAAGACCAGCCTTCGGGAGCGGAGCTTACCTTCAGAGAGGCGGCGCGTGTTGCTTTTATCACCCGAGGTGTTATAATCGGTAATGGCGCATACAAGCCGGGCGAACTGGGGGGCAAGTACAAGGGTGCCGCGGTGGGGACGTCGCCGGCATACGGGTGCTCCGCTCAGGTCGTGGAGGTGACGGTGGACGAACAGACGGGCAAGGTCACCATTGATGCCATGACCGACGCCCATGACTGTGGCTTTGCAATTAACCGCACGAACGTGGAAGGGCAGATGCAGGGTTCTCTTTCGATGGGATTGGGCGAGGCGCTCTTTGAGGAGGTAAGATTCGACGCGAAGGGCCGGGTTGCCAACGCCTCCCTGGGGGAATACCGCATCCCTACGGCGCTCGACATGCCGAACGTCAAGACCGTCATCATCGAAAGCGATGAGCCGAACGGACCCTTCGGGGCCAAAGAGGTGGGGGAAGGCGCCATAATGCCCACTATTCCCGCCATCCTCAATGCCATCTACGACGCGGTGGGGGTGAGGATCAACGAGCTACCCGTTACCTCGGAGCGTCTTTTCGCGGCCATGAAGGAGAAGCAGAAGAAATAGGAGGACGACGCATGTCTGTGCTGTTCACGCAGAGCTGGGACATAATCCAGGGGAAGGATGTTGAATACGCACAGTTCATAGTCGACACCTATTTGCCGGAAATGGCGGAGATGGGTCTCATACCCGTCGGCGGTTACTATGTGGAGGTGGGCTTCGGTCCCCGCATAGTTGCCGTGTTCAGCGTGAACGAAACGGAGGAGGTCCTGAAGACCATCGCGGGAAAGAGGTTCAAGGACCTCCTCCGGCTTCTCAAGACCATTGTCATGAACTACCGGGGCTCCGTTCTGGAGCCCACGGGCGCGGTCAAACGCGGCAAGTATACCATCCAGAAGGGTGTCTGGAAGCTCAACCAGTACTATGACCTGAAACCGGGCGTGAAGAAGGCTTACGCCGATTTCGTCATCAACGAGCATATCCCCACGATGCAGAGGATCACCTACGCGGAGGTCACGGGTGGCTGGAACGTCCTGATCGGCGGCATCAGCGAGATCATCGCCGAATTCACCTTCAAGGACGCCATGGACGTCGGCAGGCTCCTGATGAACGAAGACTACCGGCGCATAACCCAAAAACTCCGTTCCGAATACGCCATGAACTACACGAGCCGGATAATGAGAAGCACGGAACGCTTCGACGAACCGCGGTGGTTCAAGT
>JAAYAK010000164.1 GCA_012719415.1 Syntrophorhabdus sp. | reverse complement strand
CTGTTATCTTCTCCTGGCATTCATATCACTGAAGATGGAGATGAACTGGAGGACAACGAAAATAGGAAAGGTACGTCCGAATTTGCCCATCTACAAGAAATTTACACAATTGTGTTGACAGTACCACAGACCCTGAACATAGACCACTCGCCATATTCGCAAACCCCCTGGTGCATCAGTACCGCAAACCCAAATCCCCAACGACATTTTTATACTGTGTTACCGGAGCCCCGGTCAACGCAGTTTAGTGTCAAATTATTGCTAGGTCTCGCCTCACAGTACCACATCTAATTGCTCCTACATTCTGTTAGGTGAGACCTGATATACCATGGCCCGTTAACAGTAATACCAGATCCGGAATGGACTCGGAAACTGTACTAAAGTACAGGCAGGAAAGGTCTGATCCGAAGATGTTTATTGAGGGGATCTCAGAGATGGCTTTGGCGCCAGCCTGTTACGCCATTCATTCAGAGCTGGGATTGTGCGAGAGGTATGTCTGCAGATTTACCCTCTCGTTGGTGATGCCGAGCTTTCTTCTGATGTTGTTCCTGTGAAAATTGACGGCGCTCTGCGATATCGTGAGGGTCTGCGCTATCTCTTTCGTCGATTTTCCGTTCTTCACGAGGTCAATGATCTGCACCTCCCGGACCGTGAGACCGTCATACCTGGTGGTCAGATCACGCATGAATGGTGAAATGACATTCCGGATGTTCTGCTCGATCATCTCGATGCAGGCCATGTAATGGGCGTCGCGATGACATTTTTTCAATTCCTCGACGAAGGGCAGGACAAGCTTGTTGATATTGTCCGTTATACTCGATTCCATCTCCAGTTGGGTGTCAAGCCTGTTCTTGAGCAACAGTTTCATCTGCGCGTTCAGTCCGCGAAGTTGAGCTGATCTCATCACGAGTCGGGCTTGTGTTCTCTTCAATTCCCCTTTCATGGTTTCCTGCCCCGTCATATCGATGAGTGTTTTCAGGTATCCACCGGACGGCAACGGGACCGGGATGAACAGGACCGCCTTTTGCGCCTTGTCCTTGCAGGTTATCATGAATGTGAACTCCCTGCCCTCCCTCAATGAGGAATCGCTCTTGAATCTCTCCACTTCCTGTTGGCGTTCTCCCAATATCGTTGACCGATAATCGGGATCAGGATACGCCGTCAGGAACCACGTGGCTTCGTCGGGGATATCGTATAGATCATAGCCGGAGAGCTCCCTGAACCTGGTGTTGACATAGGTCCACTTCCCCCTGGCATCAACGAGCACGGTGGCGAAAGGAGCGTTATCGACGATCGCCATAAACCGCTGCGTCTGCGCCTCGAGACTTTCCTCCAGCTGTTTCTCACGGGTGATGTCCCTCCACGTGGTATGGAGCATCTTCTTGCCCTTGTAGGGGATGGCGATCAAGGACACATCGGTCCACAGTCTGGCGCCTTCCAACGTCCGGTGCTCCCAACGGAGGTGGTTGACGCCCCTGGCCAGGGCGATGTCTATCTCCTCCCGGTCCTTTTCTGACGAAAACCGACCATCGGGTTGTACGCCGGGCGATATGCTGAATGGACGCAGGCCGATCAACTGGTCCCTGCTGCTGCAATGCATGATCTCCAAAGCCCTGTCATTGCAGTCGACAAATCGGTATTCATCTATCAGCAGCACCGGATCCTTCGATCCTTCGAAAAGAAGCCTGAATCTTTCCTCTGCCTCTTTCATAATCTCCAGTCCTCCGGGATGACTACACGGATCCGGAAATACTTCTGAATTCCGAATCAAGAACGGGTCAACGACAAAGATCTCCTCTCAATGGTATGTTGCACCATAAGGTAGCTGGCTTCGTGCGCTGCATCCGGGTTGTGAAGCGACTTGTAGTATATTACCATGTTCGAGACGCGGGTATCTCGTCCCTTTTTTAACCATAGAATATGGAAAATATCTCCATATTTTAAGCTAATTGCATAGAGAACCGAAAAATAAGCATATGCAACGGAAAGGAGCAGGACGTCTTTGCTAATGATCGATGGTAAGCCAGACAAAGACCGTGAACCAATGATGCGCGTGGGAGATCGCGATGGAAAGGGAAAACTGTTCAGGGGTCTTCTCGACCTGATTCCCGCCTCGGTGTTTGTGGTGCGTGGCCACTCCTTCACGTTCATCAACAAGGCCGCCGAGGAAAACACCGGGTATTCCAGTGACGAACTTGCCGCGATGAACTTCTGGGATATCGCTCACCCCGATCACAGGGAACTCGTAAAAGGTCTTGCGCGCAGGCTTTTCAAAGGGAAAGAGAACTCGAGCCGGGCCGAACTGAAGATCATCGTAAAGGATGGCACGGAAAAGTGGGTGGAATTCATGGCGACACGCGCGGTGATCGACAACCAGCCCACGATCGTCGCCTCGGTCATGGAGATCACGGACCGCAAGAAAATGGAAGAAGAGCTTAAGGCCCACCGCGACCACCTCAGTACCCTGGTGGAAAACCGCACAGATGAGCTCCGCCAGGAGATCGCGAGGAGAAGGGAGAAGGAGGAGCAATACCTTTCCCTGGTGGAATGTGTACCCGGGTGGGTATGGGAAACGGACGCGAACTTCTCCTACACCTACCTGAGCTCCAAGATATCCGACCACCTGGGATACCATCCCGAAGAGCTCATCGGGAAAAGACCCCTTGATATTGTCCCTGCCGACGAGAAAGAGCGCCTCGCACCGATCATGAAGGCGGTCGCAGCTGAAAGGGTCCGCTTCGTCCCTTTCACGTTCGAGGTATTCCACAAGAATGGGAGCGTGGTCCTTATTCAAGGGAACGCTCGAGCTTTTTTCGATGACGCTGGGAACCTCCTGGGTTACCGCGGGAGCGCCCGCGATATAACCGAGAAGAAACGGGCCCTGGACGCGCTGAAAGAATACCAGGAAGAAATTGTGGCCAAGTCCCGAAGGCTCGAAGAGGTCAATACCACCCTGAAAGTGCTATTGCGGCAGAGGGAGGATGACAGGAAGGAACTTGAAGGAAGATTCGTGTCGAACACCCGGGAGATGGTCCTGCCCTATCTCGACAGGATGCGCAGGACCGGGTTGGACCGCGAACAGCAAAACTATCTCGATATCGTCGTAACCAACCTCAATGAGATAGTGTCACCTTTCATCAACACCCTGGGACACGCGAACCTGACGCCACGGGAGCTCGAGGTGGCGACCCTTGTCAAAGAAGGCAAACGAACCAAGGAGATAGCGGAAATAGCCGGTATCGCGCCAAGTTCCGTCGACTCGCACAGAGACGCCATAAGAAGGAAGCTCGGACTGAACAACAAGAAGATCAATCTCCGCTCCTACCTTCTCTCGTTAAGGTAGAACCATCAACGACCAGTCGGTCACGACATACAGACCATTCTGTGGAGTCTCGACGCTGACAGCCTGATGACAAAGCGGCCGTCGGAGTGTTACGATAGTTGTCATGACTCCCGCTCTCCTTCCCCATCGATCTCAACGCTCTCGAAAGATCTGCCGGTCCCTGCCCCCGGTCGCGATACGGGACCGGGAATCGCTTGAGCCGCGTCAACGGATGCCCCGCTTCGGCTTGTTCCCCGTGCCTCTCATCGTTCTTTGCGTGTTCCTTCTTGTTCCTTCTCTCCTCCTGGCCCAGGGCGAGGTCCGGGTCACCGTCGAAGGGGTGCAGGGCGAGGAGCTGGACAATGTCCGCGTCGCTTTGACGGTACCAACGGGACTCGTCAAAGACGGGGTCGTCAACGAGAGGTGGCTGAGACGTTTTGAGGCACAGATACCTGAAAAGGCGAGACAGGCCCTCGAGCCCTTCGGGTTCTACGGTGCCGCGGTGACTGTATCATCCGAGGTGTCCGGACAAGGCGCGCACGAGGTGCGTGTCTTGATCGATCCGGGGGAGCCTGTGCGGGTGGCTTCGGTGAATGTCGCCGTCACAGGTGCGGGCAGCAGGGAAGAAAAGCTTGCAGAGGTCATCCCGGCCTTTCCCCTCCGCGAGGGCGCGACACTCCGCCACGATCTCTACGAGAACGGGAAGAACGATATCCGCAAGAAGGCGTTGGAACTCGGTTATCTTGACGCCGGGTTCACCACGCACGAGATACATGTGGATCCCGGGAAGCGAACGGCCACGATCGAACTCGTCCTTAAGACAGGGGAGCTCTATTATTTCGGTGAGACGGAATTCTCGGGCGCCCCCGAGTATCCCCGGTCCTTTTTCGGCCGCTACCTCGAATTCAAGCCCGGCGACGTCTTCTCGCACCAGAAGATCGCCCTGACCCAGCGCAACCTCATCAACGCCGACCGCTTTAGGACGGTCATCATAGACGCGGACAAGGACAAGGCCCGGGACCGGCGCGTGCCCATAGAGATCCGTCTTCGGCCGTCGAAACCGAAGCGATTGAGACTCGGCGGGGGCTACGAGACAGACATCGGTCCCAAAGGATCCATCAAGTACGAAGATGTCAATTTCCTGGGAACGAGCCACAAATTCCAGTCACAGTTCGACCTCAGCCAGCCCCTTCAGGTCATCGGGGCCCGGTACACGATGCCCGACACCAGGGATATCCGAAGCTTCTCGTCGATAAGCTTCAACATGAAGCGCGAGGACCAGACCACGGGAACATCGCTCTTCAGTGAATCGATAATGGCGGAATTCGAAAAGGCAAGGACCCTCGGGCAGGTACCTGTAGGGTCTTTGTTCCTCCAGGTCCTGAGGGAGCGCTCCGACGTGGGCCTGCAAAGGACGAACACCTTTTCGGTCCTGCCGGGCGCGCGCCTCTCCGGTATGAGCTATGACGACATGATACGCCCCACCCGGGGTTACCGGTACTCCACGGAGCTGAAAGGCACGCATCAGGAGATAGGCTCCAGCACCGGACTTATCCAGTTCACCGGGGACGGTGGTGTCGTCGTGCCCCTTCCCGGCAGGCTGTCCCTGCTGGCAAGATCGATGGTGGGGGCAACCTTCCAGAACGAACCCGACGCCGACCTGCCCATAGCCCTGCGCTTCTTCGCCGGAGGAGACAGAAGCGTCCGCGGGTACGCGTACAAGTCCCTGGGGCCGGAGGATGCCGATGGAGAAGTGGTCGGGGGCAAGAACGTGTTCACGGGAAGTCTCGAACTGGAGCGTGCCGTCGGCAGCGACTGGGGTGTGGCCGCGTTCTACGACGTCGGGAACGCCTTCAACGACTTCAGGAACATGCAGCTCGTCCAGGGCGCCGGGATGGGGGTGCGTTACTACAGTCCCATCGGGCCGATAAAGCTCGACATCGCCCGCCAGATAGGGGTGAGAGACCCCGATTTCAGAATACATATTTCCATAGGGTTCGGATTATGATGTCAAGGCGCCATCTGTGGTACGCTATCCCCCTTCTACTGGCGGTATTCATCGTTTCCTGTGTACTCTGGGTCCTCTACACCCAGAGCGGCACCACCTTTCTTGTGAAGGGAATGCGCGGAGCCCTGTCGGGGACCGTCGAGGTCAAAGGGGTTACGGGCACGATCGGCCGCTCCCTCCACATGGAGGGGGTCTCCATCCGTTTCGAGGACCTCACCGTGGTTGTCGACGCCGCCGACCTGAAGTGGCATCCGCTCTATCTTGCCACCGGGAAACTGGCGATCACCAGCCTTGCGGTCTCGGGCGTGTCGGTGACGGAAGGGGAAACACCTGAAGAGCCTCTCGACCTCAGCTTGCCCCGCCTGCCCAGGTGGATCACCCTTGTCGACGCCTGGATCAAGGAATTGAAGGTGAGCCGCTTCGCCTACCATGCCCCGGACAGCGAACCCGTAATGGTGAAGGACGTGTCGGCGACCCTCCTTTTGGACCGCGGCACCCTTTTCGTCAGCACTCTCGATCTCCGAAGCTCTTACGGTGGCGTGAAAGGCTCCGCGAGCATCAACCTCGTACGGCCCGCTCTTCGGGCACGGCTAACAGCCGCCCTCCCGGAAAAGATCGCCGGCATGGACGCCATATCCGTCGACGCGCGGCTTCCCTCATCCCGGGGAAAAGAACAGGTCGCCGGCTCGTTCATGGCAACGGTCTTTTCGGGAAAGCAGGAATCCTTGAGACTGAGCTCCACCGTCGGCATCTCGCCTCACACCATCCGCGTGAGTGAAGCGAAGCTCTCGCGAAAGGGTGCCGGAGGAACGATCGAGGCCGAAGGAACGCTCGACGTTTCGGGAAAGGAACCGGCATTCACTCTCTCGGCGAAGATCACCGGTCTCGACATTGGACCCGAGACAAAGGTGAAAACGGATATATCGGGACATCTCGATATCGCCGGGACCATGGAGGATTTCGCGGGAACGGTCTCTCTCGGGAACCGGGGAGCGTCCTGGAAAGAGATGGACCTGAAGGCAAAGCTCAAGGGCGACGCCAGGACCATCGAGCTTACTGACCTCCAGGCGAAGCTCCTCGCCGGCTCCATCTCCGGCAGTGTCAGCGCGTCCCGCGAGACGGACATGCGGCTCACGGCCCGTTTCACCGGGTCAAACCTCAACCCGGCCCGATTGAGACCCGACCTCGATGGTGATCTCAACATCGATGTGAAAGGGGAGCTCTTCGTCCCCGAAAAACGCCCGATGGAAGGGTCCTTCACGGCGTCCCTTAAGAACAGCACCTTCCGGAAGAAGAGCCTGACGGCGGACGTGGACGCGTCGTTCCGCGACGAGATCGTGAGGATAAAGGCCCTCTCGATAAAGGGAAACGGATTTGCCGCGACGGCTGCCGGCATTCTGCAGGAACGCCTCGCCTGCGAGATACGGATAGCTGATGCCGCGAAACTCCTTCCGCAGGCGGAGGGAAGCCTCTTCGCGAAAGGATGGGTCAGGTGGCGGGAGAACGAACCTGCCGGAACCCTCACCGCGCGGGGAAAGAACATGTCCTACGGCGACGCGAAGCTTTCGTCCTTGAGCGCGTCCATGGAGATGCCTGACGGATACAAGGGCGGCCTCACCGTTGATATGGCGGGCCGGGGTCTTTCCTATGGAGCCCTCAGGGCAAAACGGCTCGACCTCGGGGTCACGGGCAAGACGGAGGACCACAGGATGACTCTCACTCTCGCCCACGACGGGAACACGCTTAGCATGCAGGCAAAGGGTGGATATGCCGATGGGGCCTGGAAGGGTACGATCGTCAGCCTGTCAGGGACGCAGACACCTTTCGGCAGGCTCGACCTGTCAGGGCCCGCAACGGTCATTGCCTCGCAGAAACGGCTTTTCCTTTCCCCCTTTATTCTCAAAAGCCCGACGGGAGAGATACTCGATGCCGGCGCGGACATCTCCATGGAGCCGATGATCGGCTCCGCGGCGGTGAAATGGGAGCGGCTCAACCTGGCCCGGATGGGGGCACTCATCGACCCGGCAAAGGTTCAGGGCCTCTCATCGGGTGCGGCCGGCGTCAAATGGCTTAAGGGCAAGCGCCTCGCGCTCTCCGGCGAGATAAGCGCCTCCGCGGCGGTCTCTCACGGGGCGGTGACGGTGAAGGCCGACAGCGTAAGCGGCAACCTGAACTGGGACACCTCAGGGCTCCGCGCGTCCCTCAACGTTGAACTCGGCGCCAATGGGCGCGTGAACGCGAGCGCCGCCTCCAGGCGGCCCGCGGCCTTTTCCCTCCCTGACCAGGGGACGTTCCAGGCGGCCTGGAAGGGCCTCGATATGGGCATGCTCCAACCCCTGCTGCCCGGGACCGTGAATCTCAAGGGACGCCTGTCAGGTGAGGTGAAAGGCGGCCTTCTGCCCGGCAACCGCTTCGATCTCGCGGGACAGACCGGAATCTCCGATGGCTCCTTCACCTGGCGCGGCGATGAGGGCGAGATCACGGCACCCATCAGGGAGACCGCCGTTGACTGGACCTGGAAGGATACCTCGCTGACCGGAAAGGCGAACCTCAGGCTCGGGCAGTATGGCCGTGTCGAAACCGCGTTCCGGGTCCCTCTTCCCGCGAAGGTCCCCATCACCATCGATAGAAGCTCCGCGATGACGGTCTCGATGCGGGGCACGATGAGCGAGAGGGGTCTCGTTGCCGCGCTCCTTCCCGGACTAGCCCGGGAGACGAGGGGGCAGGTCGATTTCGACCTGACGGGGAGCGGTACCCTGGCCGATCCCCGGATCGCCGGCAGGCTGAACCTTAAAGGCGCGAGCGCCTATCTCCCACCCGCGGGTATCCAGCTCAAGGATATGAGCGCCGACGTTCTCTTCACCGACAACCGGGTAACCCTGTCCTCCTTCGTCGTTCACTCCGGTCAAGGCTCCATAAAGACCAGCGGAACGATGACACACTCAAGGGGGAAGATCACGACCTTCGAAGGCACATTGAAGGGAGAGCGTTTTCAGGCCATGAACCTGCCGGAGCTCCAGGCCTCGATCAGTCCGGACCTTACGATCACCG
>JAAYAK010000163.1 GCA_012719415.1 Syntrophorhabdus sp. | reverse complement strand
GCGGTATCGAAGACCGGCCGGACGGCGATCGTCTCGAGGGCGGCACCGTTGAAACGGGGGATAATGAGCCCCGGCGGGATGACAAGGGCGCCTGGCTCGCCGTCCTTGTCCACCGGTTTGAGGCCCCACATGCCCCTTTCGAGGCGGACCTCTTCCGTGTTGATCCCTGCCCAGGACCTCCTGAGGGTATAGGGCCTCAAGCCGAGGCCGCGCAGAGCGGCGATCATCCCGGGATCCCCTTCGAGCCTCTCGCGGCATTCCTCGACAAAGCGCATCCCCGATTCGTGCCAGGGGTTACCCGGCTGTTCCTCGCAGGCCGCGAACATGGCATCGACATCGATGTCCTCCTTCTGCAGTCCAGAGAGTTTCAGGGTGTCGAGGGTCTTTTTGAACTGATCCTTCATCTTCGCGAGGTTCCCGGCGTTGGTCTTCTTGATCTGCTCCACCGTGCCCGGTATCTTCGCAAGCTTTGCCTTCGCTTCGTCGAGGCTTTTCACCGCCGTCGTGAAACCTTCCGTATCGATCTTCATCATGTGCCCGTACAGGGCCTTCGCGTCGCGCACCTGCTTTTCGCCTTCGGCAAGGAGCTTCTTCTGGCTGTCGATGATGGCCATGGACTGGATAGCGATCTCGGCGGGTGTTTTGACCGATCTCGGGGCCTTGCCGAGGCCCTGTGCGATGGTGTCGTTCACCTTAAGTGGCAGGTCCTTCAGCATATCGGCGACGCCCGTCAGCTTCTTCTTCGCCTCTTCCATCTGGGGGGCCATGTCGACGGGAACGGCCCGGTCGATGCGCCTCTTGAACTGCTCGTAGTAGTCCGCGATGGCGACGGGCTGCTGCTCCAGTGTCTCCGTGGCGATGTAGAGATGCGGGATGTCGAGGGCCTCATCGTCCTTGACCTCGGCGGTGCCCCGCCAGATCGCAATGCCCCTCTCGGCGTGGGGGAAAAGCCAGACTGTGTCGATATGGGTGAGCACTTCCTTGAAGACCGTCTCGCCGTCGGGTTTGTTCACGTCGGAAAGCTGGTTGACGAAGAGACGGTGGCGCAATGCCGGAAGACGCGACTCGATGACGGGCCTTTTCGGGTGCATGCCGGTAACGACGAAGGTCTCCGTTCCCCGGAAGAATTCATCCATCTGCTGGTCTTCGGGAGCGGCATTGAAATAGGTCCAGTTCATGTCGTCGGGGTAGAAGGGCCAGCGCTCCTGAAACCACTTGTTGTCATAAGTGCCGAGCTTCTTTGCCCTCTGGGGCCAGGTGTAGTCGAGGGGTCCGAAACCCGCCGGGTCCGGCCGGTCCGAGATCGAACCCACAAGGCGGCCCGGGTCTTCGATATTGGGGAGCGGATGCACCTCGGCTCCCGACGCCGCAATGACAGGCGCAACACCCCTGCCGACGGGGTTCCGGTCAAAACCATTGCCGCCGAAGGCCCTGTCGTATGTGACGGGCATCTCGATAAAAGGCTCGGGGTCGCTTATCGCGAACCCCACCCCCGCCGCCTTTTTCCAGTAGCGGTTGCCGAACACGTAGAGGGTCTTCTCCATGGGGCCGATCCTGACGGTCACCCGGGACGCACCCCGGGGTTTGCCGTTGGGTGCGAAGCACCTGCCCCAGACAAGCGTCTCCCCCTTCGGTTTCGGCATGGCCATGTCGAGGATGGCGTCCTTGCCGAGCTCCCCCTGGACGAAGGGCCACATCTCCTGCTCCTTCAGGGGGTTTGACGGGTCCATGAAGGCGAAGAAGGTCATCACCGTCACGGCAAGGTAATACCTGTCGCCGAGGCCGAAATAGTTGAGAAGAAGAGAGTGTTCCGATTCCTTGATGACTTTCATATCAAACCTGTATAATTTGCAGGGCCTCCTCGGTAGCGACCCCGGCGTCCCTGATCTGCGCGCCTGCGGTCCTCAACGTCTCTCCGGCGTTGTTGACCCCGATGCCGGCGTTCGTTATCTTCGTCCCCGCGACCCTGGTCTCGTTGCCGACGGTGCGCAGGCCCCCGATGGTGTTCTCCATTTTTGTCGCCACCGCGTTGATCCTCTGGGCGTTTGTCTCCGTTCTCGTCGCCGTCGTCTCGACGCTGTTCGCTATGGTCTCTGTCCTCTGTGCGAGAGTCCCGATCCTCGCAGCCGTGTTCTGCATGCGCTGTCCGACGGCGTGGTTTACCTGACCTTCTATCCTCGTTGCCTCGCCGGCGAAGCGCTGCTTGCTCGCGCGGGCAACAGTCATGCTGGCATAGGTCTTCCAGTTGCCCGGGGTGACGTTCACGTGGAAGTTCCTGAAATTCAGGATCTCCGGGATCTGGGTCTCGAACTTGCCGCCGAATACCGCATCCGTCAGCCCCCCGACCGTGAACCAGACGCGAAGCCCCACCACCCAGCTGTTCACGTTCCCGAGGATGATCTCGTTCTTCCCGCCGCAAAACACATCGAGCCACCCGTTTGTTGCCTCCTTGATGCCCGTGCCGCCCTTGATGAAGCTGTGGCCCTCATACTCGG
>JAAYAK010000162.1 GCA_012719415.1 Syntrophorhabdus sp. | reverse complement strand
TTCAGGTTGTCAGTATCTTTTCCATTTCGACGATCTCCTCGTCGACGGCTTCGAGGTCGCAAAGGAGTTTGAAGACGTCCACGTTGGCGATGGTCGGTGAGATATCGTACAGGGCCCGGAAGGCCTCTGTTTCCTCGAGGACGATGCCGCTTCTGTCACCGCCGAAACCGAAGTATCGTACCCGTGCCAGTTCGTCGGCCAGGGCGCACGCGGCGACTGTCGGCCGCGTCTCTTCGGGGCACAGGGCAACGGCGTGATGGTATCGTGCCACGTCGACGAGGGTGAAAGGGAACTTCCACCTTTCCATGATCATCCCCCCTATCGTGTCGTGTGATTCCCCGATGATCCTCTTTTCGGCCTCGATCATGGGAAGACATTCCTCGTGCGTGAGCTGGATGACGATCTTGTAAACGTCGTGGGCAAAACGGTCGAGCACCACCTTGCCGATATCATGGAGGAGACCTCCGAAATATATCGTGTTCTTGTCGCCGACGGCAAGTTCCGAGCAGATCTTCTTCGCGATCACACCCGTCGCGACGGAGTGTTTCCAGAACTCCGCGATGTCAAAGGTCTCCGTGTTCGCCGGCGGCTTGAGGGCCTGATAGGCCCCGCAGGAGACGCAGATCATTCCGAGCTCTTTCACGCCAAGCATGCTCACGGCATGCTGCACGGTGGCGACCTTGTTGGTGAGGCGGTAGAAAGCGGAATTGGCCACCTTGAGAACGTTCATGCTCATCGGCGGGTCTTTGGCGATTATCCTCGCGATATCGTTCATGCCCGCGTTCTCATCGTTGAGCGCCTTCAGCAATTCGACGATGACGCCCGGGATGGGGGGGATGAAGTTGATCACTGTTTCGAGCTTCTTCGCAAAATCCGTTATCACAGATCCCAGACCTCCAAGGGTTCCCGCAGAACCGTCGCTGCCGGTATTAGTATCATCGGACAAAAAGCGCCATCTCTTAAGGGTGCCCATGCCTTCCGTTCCGGCGGTGACCTTTTTTCTTTGCAATCGACGTCGCGGTGCTGTAAAACATCAGGAAAACTGCCTCATCGCGTTGCGGCCGAATGGAAACTATCGCACTCATATGGCACAGCATCACACGCCTGGTGATCAGGGACGGAACAAAACCACCGGCAGCACTGTCTCATACCATGGAAGGGCGGCAAGAGAACAGGGATGAAGACGCTCAGTACGTTGCCCTGTGCCAGGGAGGCGAACCGGCGGCCTTTGAGGTCCTGGTGAGGAGACATCAGAAGAGGATGTTCAACATCGCGTATCGCATGACGGGAAACTACGAAGACGCAGGCGACGTCGTGCAGGAGGCCTTTCTTTCCGCGTACAGGACGATAAAGCATTTTCGCGGTGAGGCCAGGTTCTCGACCTGGCTCTGCGGCATTGTCATAAACCATGCCAGGAACCGCATGCGTCAGGCAGGGAGCAGGGCGTACCATGAACCGCTGAGCCTCGACGATCCGCCCGTCGGGCAAGAAGGCGGTCCCGCTTTCGATCCGCCCTCGCGCGAGACCCCCGCCCTCGATGTGCTCGTGCGGAAGGAGACCCAGGAAAAGGTGCAGCGCTGCATCAACGGACTGGAAAAGGAGCAGCGGGAGATCATCGTGCTCAGGGATATAGAGGGGTTCTCCTACGAAGAGATCACCGGGATGCTCGGCATACCCGACGGCACGGTCAAGTCCCGGCTTTCGAGAGCGCGCAATGCCCTCAGGGAAAGCCTGAAGAAAGTGCTCGGTGACCTATGAGAAAATGCGCCGACATAGAGGATCGTTTCACCGCCTATCTTGACGGTTATCTTGACACAGCGGAGCGCGAGGTGATCGAGGAACATCTTTCCACATGCCCCGATTGTCTTCGCAAGTTGAGGGAGCTTGAAAGTGCGCGGGCGATACTTGCCGGACTCGATGAGGTCGATCCGCCCCCGGGACTGACAGAAAAGATAATGGCACGGATCCATGAAGAGGGGCGGGTAAAGGCGGGCTTCTTCCGCAGGCTTTTCTTTCCTCTCCACATAAAGGTCCCCGTGCAGGCGCTGGCGACGGTATTCGTCGTGGTCCTCGCCGTTTACGTTTTCAGGTCGACCCTGCCGGAAACGACAAACCTCGAAAGGCCTTCCGCGGCTCCTCCCGCCGTGGAGACCGTGCCGCATCCCCCGAAGAAGGAGGCGACGCCCGGCACCAGGAAGGAAGCGCCCGTTGAGAGAGCGCCTGAAACCTCCACTCCGAAACCCGCGCCTGCCCCGGCACAAACCCTGAAGAAGGAACAGGCCGCTCCGGCGGCGGCGTCCGTGCCTGAAACAGCCGCGCAGGCATCGCCCCCGGCTCGGGCCTACAGGGCCGCTCCGCACGATGGTGCGGCTGCGGAGAAGTCCTCGAGCCTCGAGCGACACACTGATGACGCCATGCCATCTGTGAAGGCCGCGCCTCCCCCCGCACAGGGGCGCCTCAAGACCCGGGGCACGGCGGTGATGGAAGAAAAGAAGGACTGGGCGGCGGATTCCGCACCCATGGCTCCCGCGCGCACCGCGTCGCCCGATGTCCGAAGCCGCGTCGCCATGGTATCGAAGGACCCCCGTCAGACCGCGATCCAGGCGAAGGCGATCATGCGGTCGCTGGGAGCGACGAGGATCGAGGAGAGCACGGCGGATAACGTTGCGACAGTATCGGGATGGATCGAGACGGCAGCTCTCAGGGAACTCGTGGCCCGGCTCAAGGAGATCGCCCCGGTGGATGAACCCATGAGTTCCCTCTTATCCGGTCCCAAGTCCTCCTTTGTCGAGATCACCATACGCAACGACAACACGGTGAAACCCACCGACAGGTAACATCCCTTCCCCGGCGATCCCGCACGCCTGAGGGTGTGCAGACAGACCTCACACTGCAAATGGGCAGACTCGTGTATTTCCTGTTGACAACTTTTGGAGCAGCCATGTAACGTATGGGCGAGTCGGGACGGCTCGCAGTCATTATGAGGATCACGGGGTGTCGCAAGCTTCAGGGTGCCTCGTTCGAAAGGCCGGCCCTTGTGGGCCACCCTGATGCTGAGCGCATTGAATATGTCAGGCAACCTGTCGGTTATACATAAAAAAGGTCTTCCGCCAGAGACCGATCCTCCCGAGACACCGGTGGGGCTCGGTGTAACGGCTCTTTCCATACAGGAGACCGTGCGCTCCCGGGTCCCCGTGGACGGCAGCAAATACGACAGGAATGAAGAGGTCGACGAGCTGTATCGCAGGTGGTCGCAATCGCCCGTCGGCCATCCCGAAGACCGCTACCAGACGGTCATACTCCTCTTCTGGAAACTCTACAGGCCCAGGATCATGGCGATAGCAAGAAAGTACAAGGACCTGAGCCCCGTCTTCGACAACGAGGATCTCGAGCAGACAGGACTCCTCGGGATCTTCCAGGCATTGGTGAAATACGATCATGCCGAGCACATCGACATGAGATTCTCCACCTACCTGGAGTGGTCCGTACGAAATGTCTTTCAGCGCACCATAGGTTACACGGACAAGTTCGTCGAGATCTACGACAGGGATGACAGTTTCCTGCGTGTCATCAGTTACAGGGAATTCCTGGTGAAGAAGAGATCCATCATGTCGGAGGGAAGGAAGTACATCATCAGGTCGAGACAGTGCTATCTTTCAGACATGCATCACCTTTCCGACGGCGGCCCGTACGGCATGCCTTTTCATCGGGCCTTGACCGGGCATGCCGAATGGGATGGTGAAAGTGATGATCGATCATGAGGAGCCAAGGTCCGATGGACGGAACGGAAAACACAGACATCCGTGAAGAGGCAAGGAGCACGGCCAGATCCCGAGCGGCCGGCGCGGCAGCGGCCAGCGAACTCGAGAGCATCAGGGAAAGGGCGTTGGAGGTCCTCGCGAATTACAGGAAAACGAAGGCCGTCATCCGGAAAGAGGTGAGGAAGGAATACGCAACGGAGATCCGCCATCTCGAGAACGAGCGTTCGCGGAGAGAGACGGTCATCAAGGAGAAGATGGCGGAGATCGACCGACTGCGGGACACAGTGGAATCACTTAACAACGAGGTCTTCGGGCTCCGTTCGAAAAGCAAACTGTGGGAACACGAATGCGCGAGGATATCCGACACCTATCACAGGACAGTGCTGTATTATTCAAATCCCGGGCTTGTTGAAGTGCAACTGCAGGTCATCTCAGAATACGTCGACGCGCTCGCCAGATTCGTCAGCGCGCACAAATGGGACCGGGATACCGCGGACATGGCGGAGAGATACCGCGACTCCATTCATGCAAAGCTGCACGAGGTCATCCGTGGGATCGACATGAACCCCAAAGAGGACACGTCCCTTGTCTCGGCACGGAACAACATCGACACCGTGCCGGCAGATAATGACACGAAAATATAGCTGACGAGCGCTAAAACCTTACTTCTTCAACACCTGCATCGGTTTCGAGCAGCACACAAGATCGCAGAGCTCGACACAGTCGCAGACAGTATCCACGGAGACGACGAGCCCGCATACACCGCACGAATACCTGGTCCCCTTCTTGTTGACGGCCTTCGCCGCCGCTGGTTTCGCCTTCGCGGGTTTTGTCTTTGCCGGTGCAGCTTTCTTCACTGCGGGTTTCGCCTTTGCGGCTACACCTTTTGTCGCCATGGATGGCCCCCTTTTTACTTTTTTGCGGGCGCTTTCTTTGCCGCGGGTTTCTTCGCCGCGGGTTTCTTCGTCGTCGTCGAAGCCGCCGGTTTCGCCTTTGCCGCGGTTGCCTTTTTTGCCGGTGCTTTCTTCACTGCGGGTTTCGCCTTTGCCGGTGCGGCCTTTTTTACTGCGGGTTTCGCCGCCGCTGGTTTCGCCTTCGCGGGTGCGGCTTTCTTCACTGCGGGTTTCGCCTTTGCCGGTGCGGCCTTTTTTACTGCGGGTTTCGCCGCCGCTGGTTTCGCCTTCGCGGGTGCGGCTTTCTTCGCGGGTGCGGCTTTCTTCGCCGGCGCCTTGACCGTCTTCTTTGTTTCCGCCTTTACTGCCGTTGCCGCCTTACTTTTTTTCGTCGAGCATCTTGTCGCCATGATTCCCCCTCGCTTTAGGTTTTTGTAGCGCAAATCTATTTATTTTTTATTGTATATTAATAAAACATTCTGTCAAGAAGGAATGTGAAAAAAAAGCCATTTGTTTCAAATTACTTGCGGCGAAGGAAGACGCGCGTCCTGCGCACTGCCCTGACGATCTTCCTGATCAGAAAACCTCTGGCCAGATAAAGAACGAAGGTGAGAGCAATGCTGATGAAAAGAAGAACGAAGAAGAGGCGGTATTGCTGGGAGTACACGGCTGCGCCTTGCATGGTCAGCATCAGCGTTCCGGGCAATCTTCCGAAGACGTTCATTATGATGAAGTCGAGAAGCCTCATGCGGGTCAACCCCAGGAGATAGCACAGCGAATCCTTTGGAAAGCCGGGAATGAGAAAGAGAATGAAGGACACATTCAGTCCTTTGTGAGTGACGAAGAAATTGAACTTGTCTATGTATGCCTTCTTGACGACCTTCTCCACGAACCGCAACCCGAGCATCCTCGATATCGCGAAAGCTCCGAGCGAGCCGAGGGTAAGGCCGATCGTGGAGAGGATCGCTCCCCAGGTGTTGCCGAAAATGAGGCCTCCGACGAACCCTGTTATCTCACCCGGCACCGGGGCGAAAACAACCTGGAGGGATTGAATAACGATGAAGGCGACGGCGGCGAAGGGTCCGAAGGAGAGGATGAAGAGGCGCAGTTTCTTGTAGTCGAAGAAAAAACGATAGTAGGCGACGATCTCTTTCCACGCGCCCTCCTGGTAAGAATAGAAGATGAGAAAGATGAGGAGCAGTGTGAACAACGCCAGAATGGACCGCAGAATGCGTGAGACGGTCTTTGATCTGACGAGTGGCGTTCGGATCAATTCTGGACCGCGACCGTCCGGAGGACTTCGTCAACGGTGGTCAGCCCTTCACTGAGAAGGATGAGGCAGTATTCCTTCAGGGCCTTCATGCCGCTTCTTATCGCCGCGTCCCGGACGGCCAGCGTGTCGGCCCCTTCCGCGATGAGATGTCTCAGTTCCTCGTTGACGATGAGGACCTCGTAGACTCCGACCCTTCCCTTGTATCCCGTTCCCCCGCACACGTCACATCCCTTTCCCTTGTACAGTGTGGTGCCTTCGTCGAGGTCGAGGTATTTCAGTATCATGGGATCGGGCTGGTAGGCTTCCTTGCACTTGCCACAGATCCTGCGCACAAGACGCTGAGCGACGATGCCGATGACGGAGGTGGAGATGAGAAAGGGCTCGATGCCCATTTCTGAGAGACGCATAAAGGTGCTCGGGGCGTCGTTCGCGTGGAGGGTCGTGAAAACGAGGTGACCCGTGAGAGCCGCCTCGACGGCGATCTTCGCCGTCTCCGTGTCACGCGTCTCGCCGACGAGAATGATGTCCGGGTCCTGCCTCAGGAAGGCCCTCAAGACCCGCGCGAAGTCGAGCCCGATGTCGGAGTTCACCTGGACCTGGTTGACACCCTCGAGATCATACTCGACAGGGTCTTCGACCGTGGATATGTTGACACCTATGTCGTTGATCTCGGCGAGCGAGCTGTAAAGAGTCGTGCTCTTTCCCGACCCCGTCGGACCCGTGACGTAGATGATACCGTAGGGCTTCTTGATCATGTCGCGGACAAGCTCGAGGACAGGCACGTGGGAGATGAGCTTGTCGAGACCCATCGTCGTGTTCGTCTTGTCGAGGATCCTTGTACAGATCTTTTCGCCGAACTTCGTCGGCACGGTGGAGACACGGAAATCGACGGACTTGCTGCCGAGCTTGATGGTGATCCGGCCATCCTGGGGAAGACGGCGTTCGGTGATATCCAGTTTCGATATGATCTTCACCCTGCTGATAAGCGGCAGCTGTACCTTCTTCGGGAGCATCATCTCCTCGCGCAGCACGCCGTCGATGCGGTACCGCACGCGCAGCCCGCGCTCCATGGGTTCGATGTGGATATCGCTGGCACCCTTTTTCAGGGCCATGGCGATGATGTTGTTCGTCAGCCTGATGATGGGGGCGCCCTCAGCCTCGCGCGCGAGATCGGTGATACCCGAGTCGTCCTCCTGGCCTTCATCGAACTCGACATCCTTCATGATGTCCGACTGGATGTGGTCCATGGAATCCAGAAAATCGTCGAGGTTGACCTCCGGCTTTTCCTCGATGAGGGGCTTCGTGATGGTCTTGTACTCGCCCTCCATGAACTGTTTGAAGTCTTCCTCGGTGACGATGACCTGATCGAGGGCGACGCTCTTCGTGAACTTCGCCTTGATCAGCCTGCGCGCCTCATCGAGGGCGAGAATGTCCTGGGGGTTGACCATGGCGATGGTAAGACTCCCGTTGCCGTACGAGGTGGCCAGCATCTTGTACTTCAATGCCTCCGCCTCAGGTATGACGGTGATGAAATCGGGATCGATCTTGAGCGTCTGCATGGAGACGACGCCCATGGTCTTCTGGGTGTTCATCTCCTCGATGCGTTCGGCGACGATCTTGTTGATGGATATGGAGATGCTGGGATGCTCGAGGAGCAGCGCGTCGAAGTCCTTCTTCTCGAGAACGAAAAGCTCCGTCGCCGCGATCGCCATGACCGTGGCCGAGCGGGGCTTGCCGGTAAGAAGCGCCATCTCGCCGAAGCATGCCCCCATGCCGAGCGTCGCTATGGTGAGGTCGACGCCCAGGTTCTGCTCCCTTTTCTTTACCTCGACCTGTCCATTCTTGATGATGAACATGGCGTCGCCGGAAGCGCCTTCGCGGACAATGGCCGTGTTCGGAGGATAGACCCTCTCCCGCAATTTCGTCGAGAGCTTTTCCAGGTCGCCATCGTCGAGAGCGCGGAACAACTCCGTGTTCTTGAGCGATGAAACCCTGTCCATTGCAGCGCTCACCGTGACATCCTCCAGGGTCCTTAGCCCCGATCGTTCATCTGTCCCTTAAGCTCCACCGGGATAGTAAGGTCTTTGAGGCCGGCTTGAGGCCGGCCTGCTGAAAATTATAAAGGATATTCTCAAAAATAGTAATAGTTATTTTTGCCCGCGCCACTGCCCGGGCGAGCGGCCTTTGACACGAGGATATCCTACTGATGGAGGAGGTTCCTCGTCTTCGAGGTCAATGCCTTTATCGCGTCCTTCAGACCGTCGATGGTGAGCTCGTACATGGGGAAGAGCTTGCCGATGGTGTCGACGGTGTAATGTCCCCAGAAGTTCTTGTGTGTCGGGTTGAGCCATACCGAGTGCGGGAAATGATCGCGTATCCTTGAAAGCCAGTCGAGGCCGGGCTTGTCGTTCGTCGAGAAATAGTCGATGCAGCCGTTCACCTCGAAGAGCTCCGAATAGGCCATCCTGGCGTCACCGACGAGTATGAGCTTGTAGTTCTTGTTGAAGAGGGAGAAGAGCTTCTCCGTCGGCACGTTCTTGTAATTGGCCATATCTTCGTAGATATCCTGATATATGCAGTTATGGAAGAAGAAGTAGCGGAACTCCTTGAAGTGGTTCGCCTGCGTTGCCGCGGAAAAGAGCTTCTCGCACAACTCCGTGTAGGGCAGCATCGATCCGCCGGTGTCCATGAGAAGGATGATGCGCACCGAGTTCTCCCGGGACTTGCTGAAGACAAGCTCGATCTCGCCGCCTTCTTTCGCCGTCTTGTCGATGGTCTCTTCTATGTCCAGCTCTTCCTCGGTGCCCTCGCGCTTCAGCTCGCGCAGCTTCTTGAGGGCCATCTTCGTCTGCCGCACATCGAGGATGATGTCGTTGCGGTAATTGCGGAACCTGCGCTCCGTGGCCACCTTGGAGGCCGACTGCATCCACGACTCTCCCCCGACCCGGATCCCGCCGGGATGATACCCGTAGGCGCCAAAGGGAGACTTGCCTCCCGTGCCGACCCATTTGCTCCCGCCGTCGTGGCGCTCTTTCTGCTCTTTCAAACGCTCCCGGAATTGCCGCATCAGTTCCTCGAGATCGTGGGTGCGCTTGAACTCCTCAAGCTGCCTCTGAAACTCCATGATCTCCTCGGGGCTCATCTTCGGCAAACGGTTCAGCGGGTTCTCGAGCCATCCGAGCACCTTGTCGAGCTCGACATCCTCGGTGGCGATGCCGCCGAAGAACTCCTGGAAGGCAAGGTCATAGGCGTCGTAGTACGCCTCGCTCTTGACGAGAAAGGCCCTGCCGATGTGGTAGAGGTGATTGAGGTTCGATTGGAAATGGCCTTCGTACAACGCCTCGATGAAAGACATCCACTCCTTGATGGAAACAGGGACACCCTTCCTTCGGAGCATGAAGAAAAAATCTATGAACATGGTTACCTTCTTCTGAATCCAAATCCGCCCTGATTCGTCGAGACACGCACGAACCTGTCCGTATCCTGTTCGTTCTTGAGGAGTGTCCCGAGAAAGGGGATCTCGTTGTTGATCTTCTCGATCTTTATGCCGCCGAGGGCGAGGGCCTTTATCCAGTCGAGGAGCTCGCTTGTCGACGGCCTCTTTTTCAACCCGTCCATCTCCCGTATCCAGTAGAACTTCTTCAGGGCCTCTCTGACAAGCTTGTCCTCGATGTCAGGATAATGGACCTTGATGATCTTTTCCATCATCTCGCCGTCGGGGAATTCGATGTAGTAGAAGAGACATCTCCTGAGGAACGCGTCGGGAAGCTCCTTCTCCGAGTTGCTCGTTATGATGACGATGGGTCTATGCTTCGCCGTGACCTCTTCGTCAAGCTCGTTGATGTGAAAGCTCATCTCGTCGAGCTCGTTGAGCAGGTCGTTGGGAAACTCGATGTCGGCCTTGTCGATCTCGTCGATGAGGAGGATGACCTGCTCGTCGCTCGAGAACGACTGGCCCAGCTTTCCCATCTTGATGTACTGCCTGATGTCGCTGATGTCCTTGTCTTTGAACCGCGCGTCGTTGAGCCTTTGCACGGTGTCGTATACGTACAGGCCGTCGCGGGCCTTGGTGGTCGACTTTATGTTCCAGATCAGAAGCTTCTTGTTGAGCGCCCGGGCGATGCTGTGGGCGAGGAGCGTCTTTCCTGTACCAGGCTCGCCTTTCACCACGAGAGGTTTCTTGAGAATCACCGCTACGTTGACAATCTCCATGAGTGCTTTCGATGCTATGTAATCGTCGCTTCCGCTGTATCCCTGTGAACCGCCTGCCATGTGTGGCCTCCTTACGAAAGTTAAAAATTCCGGTATATTATAAGGTCTCAACAGACCGATGTCAAACTGTAAGCCTCTTTGGCGCCTCCTCTTACGCGCGCGGCAGCTTCGAAGCCTCTATCCACCACCTCTATCGCCTCTATCTTTTCCTTGACAAAAACCTCACGGTGATCTTTAATGTTCGAATGACGAAGTTCTTTACCGCTTTCTTTTACTTTTTCTTCTTTAGGAGCTCGCACCCGGGCATAGCTTTGCGCTAGAAAGCAAAGGGCCATGGGTGCAAAGACCCATGGCTTTTTTTCTTAAGAGCCATGGGCCGAAGGGACCCATGGCTTTTTTTATGAAAAGGAGAACCGATGATCGTTTCGCGACAGATCCAAAAACTGATAGCCGACCAGGAAGGGTGGACGAGGAGGATGTTCGAGGAGGGCCTGAAGATAAAGAAGCTTTACGGCGAAGAGAACGTCTATGACTTCTCGCTGGGAAACCCCGACACGGAGCCTCCGCGGGAACTGCAGAAGATGATCGCCGGGACACTCCTCGATCCCGTGAAGGGTATGCACCGCTACATGACGAACAGCGGTTACGAGGAAGTTCGTGAGGAGGTCGCCGGATACCTCGAGGAGACCTACGGCCTTCCCTTCACCGCCTCCAACGTCTTCATGACGAACGGAAGCGCCGGAGGCCTCAACATCCTTCTGAAGAGCATGCTCAACAGGGGCGACGAGGTCATCGTTCCGACCCCCTTCTTCTGGGAGTTCAAGAACTACGTCGTGAATCACGGAGGCAAACTCAAGACCGTCAGGTCGAAAGATGATTTCCAGCTTGACGTCGACAGGATGGCCGCCGCCATCACCCCCAGGACGAGGGCTGTCCTCCTCAACAGCCCGAACAACCCGACGGGTGCCGTGTATTCGCAGAAGAGCATCTCCGACCTCGTCGCGCTCCTCAACAGCAAGCGTTCCCAGGGACAGGACATATACCTCATAGCTGATGATGCCTACCGGAAACTTGTCTTTGACGGCATAACCCTGCCCAATCTCTTCAAGGCCTACGACCTGACGTTCTCCATAAACTCCCATTCGAAGGACCTTGCCCTGCCCGGGGAACGGATCGGCTACATCGCCATCTCTCCGCGAATGCCCGACGCGGGCCTTCTCGTGTCCGGCCTCATGATCACGCAGAGGACCCTGGGCTTCGTCAACGCCCCGGCCCTGTTCCAGCGGGCCGTCGCGAAGTTCCAGCGCACCTCCGTGGATATCGGCGAATACCAGCGAAAGAGGGATGTTCTCTACGACGCGCTGATGGAGGGCGGCTTTGAATGCGTAAAGCCGCAAGGGGCGTTCTACATGTTTCCCCGCTCCCCCATCGCCGACGAGCTCGTCTTCGTCAGGATGCTGCAGCAGGACGAGCGGATCATGGTCGTCCCGGGAAGGGGTTTCGGAAAGAAGGGTTATTTCAGGATCGCCTACTGCGTCCCCATGGAGACGATCCAGAAAAGCGCGCAGGGATTCATCAGAATAGGAAAGCGTTTCATAAAGAGGTGAGCAAAAATGGGTATATCGAAAGCTATCAGCAGATCAATGAGAGATTCTTCCTGGATACGGGCCATGTTCGAGGAAGGGGAGAAGATGAAGAAGATACACGGACCCCAGAACATACTCGACTTCACCCTCGGCAACCCCGTCATGGAGCCTCCCGCCCAGCTGAAAGATGAGCTCGTTCGCCTCGTGACCTCCGACGACCCGGGCATGCACCGCTACATGACGAACAGCGGCTACGAGGATGTGCGCGCCGAGATCGCCGAGTTCCACAGTCAAAGAACGGGGCTGCCCTTCACCAGGGACCACATCGTAATGACCGTCGGATCCGCAGGCGGGATGAACGTTGTGTTGAAATCCCTCCTCGATCCCGGCAATGAGGTCATCGTGCTCACCCCCTTCTTCGTGGAGTTCAAGTTCTACATCGAAAACCATGGCGGAGTGATGAAGCTCGTGCCGACGACCGAGGATTTCCACCTCGACGTCGGAAAGATCGAGGCGGCCATAACGAGAAAGACCAAGGCCATCATCATCAACTCTCCCAACAACCCCACCGGCGTCGTCTACAGCGAGAAGGAGCTTCTCGACCTCGCCGCCGTGCTTCACAGGCGCAGAGAAAAGGGCCAGCGCATCTTCCTCCTCTCCGACGAGGCTTACAGGAAAATACTCTATGACGGCATCGTACTTCCTGATGTCTTCAACATCTACGAAGACACCATATCCGTCACCTCCCATTCAAAGGACCTCGCGCTGCCGGGAGAACGCATCGGCTACATAACCGCCTCTCCCCGCATCACGAACTTGAAGCCCCTCATGGACGCCATGATCTTCTCGAACAGGATACTGGGGTTCATCAACGCTCCCGCCCTCATGCAGCGCCTCGTCAGCAGGTTCCAGAAGAACAGCGTCGACATCCTCGACTACCAGAAGAAACGTGACGCGCTGTACAACATCCTCGTCGAGGCCGGCCTCTCCGTCGTCAAGCCCATGGGTGCGTTCTACATCTTTCCCAAGTCGCCCATCCCCGACGACATCGCCTTCGTGAGAGAACTCCAGCAGCACCGCATTCTTGCCGTCCCCGGCGTCGGCTTCGGCACTCCCGGCCACTTCCGCCTCGCCTACTGCATCCCCATGGATGTCATAGAGCGCTCGAGGAAACACTTCCTGGAGCTGGGGCTCAGGAACGGGAAGAAATAAGAGACATTATCTCTCGCCCGCTTCGCTCAAGCCCGCTTAAGATCGCAGAGAAAAGATTCGGCCGGATCCTGAAGCCTTCCAGGATCCGGCCGTTTTTGCATCCCGTCTGCGACGGGAGGCAAAAGAGAAGTATCATCTTCAGACGGGGGTGATGGGGGGAAGGGATAAGAAGGTGTGGGAGGTGAGGTAGTGTGGGGGTTGGAGGATAGGGTATAGGACCAACAGGACATATAGGACCCATAGGACCTATGACTACAGGGGGGATGAGAGGGGATAACTTCTTCAGGATAAAAAGGACTATTTCTTTCTCTCCCGCCGGAACGGCGGGACGAGAAGGCCGCCGGATTTTGGTAGGCTTCGAAATCCGGCGGCAATCTTTTCTCTCTTTTCTCCT
>JAAYAK010000161.1 GCA_012719415.1 Syntrophorhabdus sp. | reverse complement strand
CAACAGTATAGCACATTTCCTCACCTCGAGGCACGGCTTTTGCTCTTCTCGGGGCAGCGATCGAAAATTGGCCAGTCGATTCGGCACGTATTAAATCTTCGGGAGGTTTTAATGTATCACCAGAGCAGCGGGAGTAAAAGCAAATCGTTTTCTCTGTTCTTGATCCTGGCTATGTGTTGTCTCTTTCTGGGAGCATCCGCGTTCCATCCTTCGGCAAAAGCGGAGGCGGCAAGCGTGACACTCGGCTGGGACGCCGCGGCGGGTGTCTCAGGATACAAGCTGCACAGAGGAACAGCGAGCGGCAGCTACACGACGAGCGTCAATGTCGGAAACCAGACGAGCTACACACTTTCCGACCTCACGAGCGGGACCACATACTACTTCGCCGTGACCGCCTATGACTCATCCCAGGAGGAGAGCAGTTACTCCAACGAGGTGAGCTACGCCAGCGGCGGTTCGTGCACCTATTCGATCTCACCATCGAGTGCCTCCTTCACGAGCGGCGGGGGGACGGGGACGATCACGGTGACAGCCGCGAGCGGCTGCACCTGGAGCGCGTCGACGGGGGTATCCTGGGCAACGATCTCCTCGGGCACGAGCGGGACGGGAAGCGGGACCGTGACCTATTCGGTGGCGGCCAACACAGGCTCGGCGAGAACCGCGGCCTTCACGGTTGCGGGGAAGACATTCTCCATCTCCCAGGCAGCGGCAACATCGACCACCACCTACACGCTCACACTCGCCACGGCAGGAACGGGCTCGGGAACCGTCACATCGAACCCGTCAGGGACGGTGTTCACGTCGGGCACCGCGGTGACCATCACGGCCGCGCCTGACTCCGGCTCCACTTTCACCGGGTGGGGCGGCGACTGTGCCTTCGCGGGAACGTCGAAGACCTGCAGCGGCAAGATGACGAGGAACATAAGCGTCACGGCCAATTTCACCAGGAGCGCGACCACCACATACTATACCATCAGCGCGTCAGCGGGGACGGGGGGTTCCATATCACCGTCGGGCGGCGTGAGCGTGAGCTCGGGCTCCAGTAAATCCTTCACGATAACACCCGCCTCGGGCTACACGATCAGCAACGTGACCGTCGACGGTCAGTCGGTGGGCGCCGTGAACTCCTACACATTCTCCAACGTTACGGCCAACCATACCATCGCGGCGACCTTCGCGCAATCAAGCAGCGGCACCACAACGTACACCCTGACAACTGCCACGGCCGGCACGGGCTCGGGGACCATCACGTCGAACCCGTCGGGGACGGTGTTAGCATCGGGCACCGCGGTGACCATCACGGCCGCGCCTGACTCCAATTCGGTCTTCGCCGGATGGGGCGGCGACTGCGCCTTCGCGGGAACATCGACGACATGCAGAGGCACGATGACACGGAACATAAACGTCACGGCAACCTTCAACGCGAAGACGACGACCTCCTCCCATACCATCAGCGCCTACGCGGGGTACGGCGGCACCGTGTCTCCGTCGGGCAGCGTGAGCGTGGCCTCCGGATCGAGCAAGGCCTTCACGATAACCCCGAAAACAGGATTCTCCATCAGGTACGTCCTCGTCGACGGAGTGAACGTGGGCGCCGTGAGCTCCTACACCTTCTCCAACGTGACGGCAAACCACACCATACGGGCGTACTTCAAGTACGGTTATTATTGAGAAGGATCTCATGAAATATTGCGTGGGGATGTCGACCACCATGAACTATAATAGAAATATGGTCCTCGCGGGTGTCTGTGGGACTCTCCCCGGAACACCCGCAGGACGACCGGACGGAACGCCACCGGACCGCACAGGCAACACCGAGAGAAAGCTAGGAGGCAAACAAGTGAAAAAGATCATTTCAGGAATGGCGGTATTATTACTCATCGCTATATGTCATACAGGTCACGCGACGGTCATCTGGCAGGAAAGCTTCGACAGCTTCACCAAGGATTACAACTGCAGCCTGTCGGACTGCTCTGCCAACCCGGGCCTGCCCACAGGGTACAGCGGCTTCGGTTCCAACACCCTCGGCAAGAACTACGGCAACCCCAACACCCAAATCATCGGGGGTGCTGAGAGGTCGAATCCCGGCGCGACGAACAAGAGGGGCTTCCGCATCAATCTGGAGCAGGAGTCCTGGCCCACGGGGGAGAACATCCTCGTAAAGGACCTGGGGAGGAACTACACCCTCATCTACCTGCGCTGGTACCAGAGAGACTCCACAAAATCCTTCAGCAATTTTCAGAAGCTCTTCCGGCTGAAACAGTCGAACGGCCAGATCCTCATTCCCGAATTCCAGGTGAACGGCAGCAGTGTCCAGATGAACCTGTGGGACGCGCAGAGCTCCAGCAACCATTTTTTTACCGGGTACAGTCTCAACAGCCACTACACTGTCAACACATGGGTCTGCTACGAGATCAAGATGGACCTCGTCAATAAGAAGGCCGAGTTCTGGGTCAACGGCGTCTCCAAGGGAACTCTGAATGCCACCTGGTGGCCCGATGGCTGGTACATACGATACGTCGAGATCGGCGGCAACCAGTACGGTCATTCGTGGACGGCACCCACGGAACACGCGCGCGACTATGATGATATCGTCGTCGCCGATTCCTACATCGGCCCCGCGGGAGCTCCCGCGTCCGAGGTCCCCGCGCCGGCAAATCTCAGGGTGCTGAGCCAGCAGTAACAGGGACTTTCCACCCCGAAAGGGATCGGGGCTGCACCACTTCCGCCTTTCCTCCGGCCCGGTGCAGCCCCGGTCTTTTTCACCTTCCGGGTTTCCCTGGTCCCATGCTCTCATCTCCCGTCTCCCCGAGCGCCTTGCAGCTTTTGAAGGAACCGTCATTTTCTCACCTTGATCAGGAGGCCATGGGAGAACCACCTGCACAACCGCCTGTGCCTGCCACTGAACATGAGCTTGCCCATCCTGACGGACAACCGCGGCAGAAGGATGTCCGCGAAGGGGAGCCGGAAATCGTAGTGTTCGATATCGAGAACCTGAAGGCCGCTTACGGCAATGTCATCGAGAAACCTCTTCCGCGAAGAGAAATTGAAGTCGAAATCCAGCCCGTCGTACCTCTTCGCTCCGATAAGGGTCTTCAGCCGGCGATAGAGGGGAACGAAAGCGCGGTACAGCGCCGGCCATCGTATGTTGTTGACCTGGATGACGGCGACACCGCCGGGCTTGAGGACCCTCAGGATCTCCGACAGGACGCCCCTGTGGTCCTTGACATAGCACATAAGACCGATGGACAGCACCATGTCCATGCAGTCCCCGGAGACACAGATCCTGGAAGCATCGCTCACCACGAAGTGGGGCTCCGCGGCGCACGTTGCCGCCGATGCGGTACGTCTTGCCTCCCGTATCATCCCCATCGACAGGTCGGCGCTCAAGACCTCGTGCCCTTTCTGTAGCAGGTCCCGGGTGAAGATCCCCGGTCCGCAGCCGACATCGAGGACCCGGCCCGGCGCCGCGTCGGCCATCGCGAGGACGATCTGCCTGCGCGTGACGTAGGCCAACCCCTCGCATGTCTCCCACTGATACCGGTCGGCCCGGTATCGTGAGGCGTCGGCATCATGGAAATACTTCACCCGGTGGAGATGGTCGCGGTCAGCGGCCGCCCGGTTTTCCGCTATCATGTTCTCCTCCTCTCTCAGGGCCGGCGCATCCGCCGGTTTCATAGCCTGCCCGACCTTCCCCATTGTCCCGTTTTCCTTCCCGATATCCCCAAAAGATCGATGCAGCCCTTCCACACGAGGAAGAGGGGTGCGAAACCGATGGCGTGAAGGAACCTCAAGACGGGCATCCCCGTGAGGTAGACCCCGCTTGCGAAGTAGGCTGCTTCCATCGTCATGAGAAAGACAAGCCAGAGCACTACAAGGGGCACGGGGATGAAACAGTGCGTCACGAGACCGGCGGCCAGCGCGGCGGCCGTCATGTTCACCATGAGCGACAGGTTCGGCAGAATGAGGGGGAAGGAGGCGTCCACGATCCTCAAGTTTCGCGTTTTCAAGCCTCTCATGAAGAGCCTGAGGCCATATCGCCTCGCCACCTCGAACCGTCCCGCCGACCAGCGGAGCCGCTGTTCCGAGGCATGCCTCAACCCTCTCGATTCCTGGTGATAGAGCCGGGAATTCGCCGCGAACCCCACGATCTCGCCGCTCGCCACAAGCTTCGCGTAGTACTCGTAATCCTCGGCCATCGTTCCCGTCACCCAGGGATGCTCCGTGAGGAGTCGCGTCGTGAAACACATGCCGTTCCCCATGAGGTACGACGACAGGCCGATCCGGTGCTTGACATGATGATAGAGCTCGTTGTTGATCGTCCTCGAAAGGTGGATGACCCCCGTGAAGGCCGTGTCATGGGAGTTGGCAAGGCAGTTGTTGCACTGTATGGCGCTTCTTCCCCCGTCCAGGACCTCGTCGAGGCCATGGAAGAACCCGGGGTCGATGAGGTTATCCGCATCGACGATGACTACGGCATCGAAAACGTCGATATCGATCCGGCTCAAGGCCCACTCGATGGCAAAGCCCTTGCCCTTCTTCGAGGCGTCGTTTCGCTCGAGGACCTTCACGTCATGCCGTCTGACAATGCCGGCCGTCCCGTCGGTGCAGTTGTCCGCGATGACACAGGCCTCGAAGTCGCCCCGATCGTAGGCCACCCGGGTGAGACTCGCGAGGACCCTTCCTATCACGGCCTCCTCGTTGTGGGCCGGTATGAGGACGAGGTACCGCCGCGTCCCGTGAGCGACGGCCTCTTGTCTGTCCCTCGTCACGAAATACGCGACGGCAAGGAAAGCGTAGTAGAATACACTGAAGCTGAGATAGAGAAGAGGGGGGATCCACAACAGCAGGATAATTGACTTCACTTGCCCAACCTCCCGAAGATCGTTCTATGCTCTGCCGGCCCCATAACCCATGACCCATGACCCATCACCCTTATTCTCCATTCTCCTTAAACCACTCAAAGGTCCTCGAAAGGCCTTCCTCGAGAGACACCCTCGGCCGCCAGCCGATGCGCTCCTTGATCTTCGCGTTGCTGAAGGCTGCGTCCGCGGATGCGGAACTCAGCCGATACCGGGTGAGTACGGGGTCCCTGTGCATCATCCCGAAGACGGCCTCCTGGAAGCGGACGGAGGAATACACGAACCAGTAAGGCAGGGACACCGAGCGGGACCGCGGGAACACCCCTGCCGAAAGCTTCCTCACGTAGTCCTCCTTTGTTGTGCCTTCGTCGTCGATGACGTTGAACGTCTGGCCCGCCGCCCTGTCGTCCTCCATGCACAGGATAATGGCGTCCACAAGGTTGTCGATGTAAACGAGAGGCAGCCTCATCTTCTTCTTCCCCAGTATCATGAACACTTTGTCGAAGAGCGAGATGCCGATGAGGGGCGTGAAGACGGGGCCCCTTGGCCCGTATATGGTGGCGGGCCTCAGTATGACTCCCGGGACCTTCCCGTTGCCGTTGCCCTTTGCCGCCATCAACCCCTTCGCGACCCTTTCCGCCTCCAGCTTCGAGAAGGTGTAGAACCCGCGGGCCCCGGGGTTCTCTTCGAGTCGGCCGTCCTCCGTCACCACCGACCCCTTCTTGAGGCCGTTCATGTGGTAGACGCTCATGGAGCTGATGTAGATGACCCGCCTCACCTTGAGCTGACGGGCCAGCCTCATGACCCTTTCCGTCCCGCGGACCGTCGTCTCGTCAAAGGTGTCCCAATCACCCTCCTGGGCGGCGGCGGCATGGACCACAAAATCCATCCCGTCGATGGCCTGGGCCAGGGCCAGTTCGTCGCGGACATCGCCGTAATGGACATCAACACCAAGGACCCTGAAGGGCTCCACATCGGTGAGTCTCCGGACGAGAACGCGAACGAAGTATCCTTTGCCCGCGAGGACCTCCGTCAACCTTCGGCCCAGGAAACCTCCGGCCCCCGTGACGAGCACCCTCGCCTTCGCCGGGGCCCATTTCACTTCCTCCCTGGCGGGGACATTCCTGAACACGGGATGAAGCTTGCCCGCGTCCTTCCACACCCAGTCCATGGTTTCGAGCACGGCCAGAGCGCTTTCGGCGGAAACAGGGGTGTCCGTCGCCTGCAGGATGGAATCGTAGAAATCGTGGATGAGGTTTTTCATCCCCGAATAGGGCTTCAGTTTTCCCGTGAGAAACCTGTACACGTTGGAGAACGTCTGGGCGGTCAAGGCGCGGGCGGCCCCGAGGTTGCCGGCTATCTTTGTCACCGCCCCCGGCAGTCCCGTCAGCCTGTTGGCGACCATGGTCATATTGTTGAAATCCACGGTGACGATGGCCTTCTTGTGGTAGATCTTCAGGAAGTGCTGGAAAGGTCTCGCGTTGAAGGAGATGGTGAGCTTGCCCATGGCCCTTTCACCCTCCACCATGATATGGAGTTCGTCGGAAAGGCCCTGGATGAGGGCCCCGCAGGAATTGGCCATCGTCTGGATTCTCACTGGTCTGCCCGTGTACTCGAGCATGAGGTAGAGGGGATGGGAAAGGAAGTCATGGAAGAGGCCTCCCGGCAGGGAAAAGATCCAGGATATCTCACCCACGCTCCGGTAACCCATGATCTCGGGGATGTTGGGGTTGATGCCGTAGTAACTTTCCACGTAGGTGACGTCCTCCGGACTGAGGCCCTTGAGGACCTCCTTCGCCTTCAGCATCCAGGGATCGAAAAGATGGTTGTGGTCGACGCACAGTTTGACGCCGTTATTCGCGGCGATGTCGTAGAGCCTCACCGCGCTCCCGTGGTCGAGTGTCAGGGGCTTCTCGACAAAAACGTGGTTCTTCAGGTTCATGGCCCTCTCGGCGAGGGACGCGTGCGTTTGCGGGGGCGTGGTGATGTGGATAACGTCCGTCGCTTCCGCGCGGACCATCTCCTCAAGGTCCCCGTAGCAGTTCGCGATGCCGTACGCTTCGCTCGCCTTCCTGAGGGCCTTCTCGTCCCTGTCCGCCACCGCGCACAGGGCGGCCCCCGGATAGGAACGGATGAAGGCCTGGTGATGGTGAAAGATCGTTCCGCAACCGACAATACCCACTCTGAGCCTATTCATTCGACGCTTCCTCCCTTTTATTGAGCATGGACAGGTAGCATGACTCGATCCTCCGCGTCCATGACAACCTGTCGAAGTCCCGAAGGACCCTCTTTCGCGCGTTGCGGGATATCGCCATGTACCTGTTGCCGTCCACAACAAGCGTTTCAACGGCCCGGCAGAGCGCCCCCGTGTCCCCCGCTTCCACCATAAGACCGTCAACACCGTCCTCGATGACCTCGGGTATTCCCCCCACCCCTGTGGAAACCACCGGTATGCCGTGCTTCATTGCTTCAAGAATGCTCAACGGAACGCCTTCCGTCGAGGAGGTGATGACGAGCATGTCCAGCAGCGAATAGACCTCTTCCATCTCCTCGACGAACCCCGTGAACCTCACCTTTCCATCGAGGCCCATCCTCATCGTCAGGCCTTCGAGGCATTCCCGTTCGGGGCCTTCGCCAACCACCATGAACCTGAGATGACCGTATCTCTTCGACAGCCTTCTCGCCGCTTCAAGAAAGCCCGGTATGTTCTTTTCAGGGCTTAATCTTCCCACGATGCCTATCAGAAAGTCCCCGTCACGCTTGAAAAGGGAAAGCGGGGAAACCGAACATTTCCGCCCCTCGTCGTCCCCGGTCGCGATGGCGTTTCGGACCGTGGTGATCCTCTCCCTGCGCACACCGCTTGCGCGCAACGCCTGCCCTATCCGGTCCGAGACAGGCAGGACGAGATCAAAAAAGCGCAGAGCGAAGCGGTCGCATTGCTCGTAGAGGCGCAATCGCGAGTCGATGGGCACGAAACCATGGATCGTCGCGATCACGGGGCGCGAGGACAACCTGGCAGCTACGAGTCCGATGATGTCCGAGCGGTAGCCATGGGTGTGAACTATGGCAACCTCCTCGGAGCGGATGAACTTCACGAGGCGGGGAATGTTCTCGAGGTCCACGGTGCGCCTCAGCCAGAAGACGGCATTCGGGAT
>JAAYAK010000160.1 GCA_012719415.1 Syntrophorhabdus sp. | reverse complement strand
CGATGAGGTCGTCCTGCTTCCCGTGGTAGTGCCACGCCTTCACCACCTGGGGATATGTGGTCGTCATGTAGACCTGGCCGAAGCGCGTGAAGATCTCGTCGTCACTGCGGAGGATCTCCATGAGCCTGCCCCTCTCGTCGGGGATCACCTTCAGCATCTTGATGGCTACGCCGTCTATCATGTCCTCTCCCCCGGGGCCACGTTGTTGGCCCCCGTCTGCGAAACGAGCACGCTGGCACGGAGCAGGGATTCGAAGGTGCCCGCGTCCGTCCACCAGCCGTCAAGCATCTCCCACGTCATTGCTCCGTTCCTCACATAGGCGTTGTTCACATCCGTGATCTCGAGCTCGCCCCGCTCGGAGGGCTTCAAGGTCTTTACGATGTCGAAAACGGCCGCGTCGTAAAGATAGATCCCTATGACGGCGAGGTTGCTCCGGGGATTCTTCGGTTTCTCCACGATGTTGACGAGGTTGCCGTCCACGATCTCGGCAACGCCGAACCTTTCCGGATCGGGGACTTCCTTGAGCATGATCTTCGCCCCTTTCCCCTGCCTTTCAAAGTCGTGAACGGCCTTGATGATGTTCCGTTCGATGATGTTGTCGCCAAGAACGACGCAGACCGGTTCCCCATCGGCAAAGTACTCTGCCAGGGACAGGGCGTCGGCGATGCCTCCCTCCCCTTCCTGGTAAGTGTAGTTGAGATGCTTGAGCCCGAAATCCTTTCCGTTGCCCATCAGGCGCAGAAAATCCCCCGCGTGGTTGCCGCCCGTCACGATCATGATGTCCGTTATGCCCGCGTTGATGAGGGTCTCTATGGGATAGTAGATCATGGGCTTGTTGTACACGGGCAGAAGATGCTTGTTCGTTATCCGTGTGAGAGGCGCGAGGCGCGATCCCAGACCGCCTGCCAGTATGATGCCCTTCATGTTAACCCTCCTCCTTCTACCGGGACGTGATGCCCGTGAGGTCGAAGGAGAGCTTGAAGCTCGTGTCCCTCGGCCTCTTGGTCTGCGACAGCGACAGCACCACGGACCAGCAGCCCGGCTTGTATCTCAGGTGATACTCCGTGTCGATCCAGTCCTTTTCCATGAACGTGTACCTGATGTTGTAGCCCCCTTCAAAAAGCCAGTACGCGGCGAACATCTCCACGAAGATATCGTTGTTGAGCCCCGAATTGTAGTTGTGTGCCACGACAGCGCTGTACACCCCGGGGATGAGGTACGTAAGGCTGTTCCTCAATGTTTTCGCCCCTTCCCCGTAGACACTGAAAACGCTCTCATGCGCAAAGCTGAGATAGTCTAGCGGCGACAGGCTGAATTTCAGGTCGATGTCGGAAAAGCGCGATCCCGAACCCTTGTAAAGCTCAGACTCCTCGAGGTTACCCGAGATGCCATAGGTCTGGGACACCTCGAAAAAGGACATCTCCCGTCTGAAACCGGTCTCCCCCGAAGTATCGTAAAGATAGTGGTTGATCGAATATGTGATCGCGTTCGTCTGGTTCATCCTGTCGTAGGCGTCTATCTTGGGCGCGTCCTTGTAGCCGGTGCTGGGGATGAAGGTGTACCGGACATTCGGCCGTACCACGCTTTGCATCGATTCCAACCAGGACCATCCCGTATTGTAACCCCGCATGAACTGCATGTTGGCATCGCCGTCAAGGCGGAAGGTCTGGCGGTAGTTGCTGTTGCTTCCCGTGCCCTCGCTGCGGTTCACCGCGTAGCCCGTCTCGTAGAGAGTACCGCTGAGGATCGTGTTCAGGCCGTTGAAAGAGTATGGCAGCTTCAACGACGGATCGACGGCAAAGCGCGTATAGGTTCCTCCCGTGTCGCGATAGAAATTGGTGAGGGAGCTGTTGAGGTCGAGGTACATCTTCCCGCCGAACACCGGTATGTATTCGGTGAAGTAGGTCACCTCGGGATAATACTGGAACAATGTGCTGTCGTCCCTCATGAGGAGGTTCCTGAACTGGGTGACCCCGCCGGTGAGCAGCGACCGGGGCAGGGGCTTCTCGACGAAGATCGTCGACTTCAGCTGGCTCTCGCTGCGTTCCTGGATGGACTTTCCGAAATCCTTGAGGTAATCGTTGTCGAAGACCTGCCATATGCTGGCCTTGAGTTGAAGGTCCTTGAAGAAGACCTGCTGGTGCTTCGCCTTCACCTGGTATCGCGTGTGCCCGTAATCGCTGTCGTCGATGATGTTCCCTTCCAGTTCTCCTTTGAGGTCTTCCCTCAAGGCGTACCGGAACTGGGTACCGAGGTTGACGCCCCTCTTCTCGATGTATTCGGCGGACATCGTGGCGTCTTTGTCCTTCGAGATGGCCCAGAAATAGGACATCTTGAACTTGGCCCCATCCGCCGAAGAAAGGGCCATCTCGGGTATGAGAAATCCCGACTGCCTCTCCGCCTTCACGGGAAAGACCCCCCAGGGGATATAGAACACGGGGACGCCGAGGATATGGAAGGTGGTGGACTTCGTCTTCGCGTACCCCTCCACGGTGATGTCCACCTCGTCGGAGGTGAACGTCCACTCCGGCTTGTCCCAGCCGCAGGTGGTGAATTTTCCTTTCTTGATCTTGTACTGGGATTCCCCGGTCTTCTCGATCTCGGAGCCGTTGATATAGACATTGCCCGTCTTTATGAAAACCCGCGCCTTCTCCAGGGTCCCTTTCTTGGTCTCGAGGTTGAGCTGCATCCACTCGCATTCGATCCGGTCCCCCAGGTCTTCGTAGACGACATTGCCTTCAGCGGTGACGTCACGGGTGTTGTCATCGAGAAAAACGTAATCGGCAAAAAGGGTGCGCGTCGTTTCCCTGACCTCGACGTTTCCGCGGGCGGTGTAGGTATTCGCCGCCCGGTCATGCTCCACCTGATCGGCGATGATCTCCACCGGACCCTTCACGTCGCCGCCACGGACACCGATCTGCTGTCCCCGGGATACAAGGGGCAGAAAAAGGGCGAAAACCATCGCTATGACAAGGATCCTAGAATATCTCATTGACGGCCCGTTTGGCCTCTCCGATCGTATAGAGTGAACCCGTGACAAGGATGAGGTCCCTGTCCCCGGCAAGCTGCCGCGCCTTTCTGAGGGCGCTTCTCGTATCTTTCGTGACGATGGGGTTGTGCGCGAAACCCTTCATGCTCTCGGCCTCGAGGGCGCGCTCCGTTTTCGGCTGCGTGAGTATGGCAAGGTCCACGCAGCCGTTCATGGCCTCGAGCATCCTTCCGTACTGCTTGTCACGCATGACACCGAAAACGAGGACCTTCCTGCGGTCCCGGTAGCGGGAGCGGAGAAACCTCGCCAGCGCGCGCACGCCGGAAAGGTTGTGGGCCCCGTCGAGTATGACGAGCGGCCGCTCGCTGACCGTCTCCAGCCGTCCCTGCCATTTCACCGAAGCCAGCGCGTCTCTCACATGCTCCTCACCGGCGCGGAACCCGGCACGTGCAAGCGATTCGATCGCGCACAACGCGAGGGCCGCGTTCGAGAGCTGATGGTCCCCCTCAAGGTTAAGGGCGATATCATCGCAATCCCATCCGATCCCCCGGTAGGAGAAGCGCCTGTCACCCCTCTTCCTGCAGAGGAAATCCTTTCCCAGCACGTGGATCGGACTGCCAAGCTCCCGGGCCCGATCGGCGAGCACCCCGAGGGCCTTGCCCCGGGCGCCTGTTACAAGGGGAATGCCTTTCTTGATGATCCCCGCTTTTTCGCGGGCGATCTTACCGATGGTCCCTCCCAGTTCGCTCATGTGGTCGAAGGCGACATTGGTAATGACCGTTGTCAGCGGTTCTATGACGTTCGTGGAATCCAGTCTTCCGCCGAGGCCCGTCTCCACGACGGCCATGTCTACCTTCTCCCTCCGGAAGTGCTCGAAGGCCAGCGCCGTCGTGAAGTCGAAGTAGGTATAGAAGGGTCCCGACCCGTTCCGATGGGCCCTGTCACGAATGTACTCCGTGAGAGAGGCGACCTCATCCTCCGCGATCTCTTCCTCGTTGACGGTGATGCGCTCCGTGAAGGAAACCAGGTGGGGCGACGTGTACTTTCCGACCCGGTAACCCGCCGCCTTGAGTATGCAGGAAACCATCGTGGCGACGGACCCCTTGCCGTTCGTCCCCGCCACGTGGACCGTCCTCAAGGACCTGTGAGGGTCGCCTATCGTGCCGAGAAGCCGGCCTATGTTCTCGAGTCCGAAAACGGAGCCGAATCTCTCGAGGCCAGAAAGGTATTCCAGCGATCTTTCATAGCGGTCATCATTCATGTGATCAGGGACAGCAGCGTGTGCAGTGTCTGTTTCAGCTCTTTACGGGAGGAGATCATATCGATCATTCCATGCTCCAGGAGATATTCCGCCCGCTGAAAACCCGGGGGCAGCTTGGCCTTGATCGTTTCCTTGATCACCCTTTCCCCCGCGAAACCGATCATCGCCTTCGGTTCGGCGATGATGATGTCGCCGAGCATGCCCATGCTGGCCGAGACACCGCCAAGGGTGGGGTCGGTGAGAACCGTTATATAGGGAACCCCATTGCTCTTGAGGTGATAGATGGCTCCGGAGACCTTGGACATCTGCATGAGCGACATGATCCCTTCCTGCATCCTGGCACCGCCGGAGGAGCAAAAGAGGATGACCGGCATCTTCTGCCTTGCCCCTTCTTCGAGGGTCCGTGTGATCTTTTCTCCCACAACACTCCCCAGGCTGCCACCCATGAAATTGAAGTCGAAGATCGCGGTGAGAACGGGGATGCCGCCTATCTTCGCGCTGCCGCACATCAGGGCGTCGAACCGTTTCGCCGTTTCCTGTGTCTCGACGAGCCGTGTCTTGTATGGCTTCGTGTCTTTGAACCTCAGGAAGTCCACGGGCTCCACTTTTTCATGGAACTCGGTGAAACTGCCCCTGTCAAAGGTCAACGCTATCCTGTTCTCGACGGAAATGGGGAAATGGTAGAAACACTTGGGGCAGACATGGCGATTGCGCTCGACCTCTTTCCTGTACAGGAGCTCCTGGCAAGAATTACATTTCCTCCAGAGCGACTCTTCCTTTTCCGCCCGCGAGATCTCTTTCTGGATATTTATTTCACGGTAGGGTTTCTTCTCTTTATCCCTTTTTTTGAATAATCCCATTACTTTTCCTGTTGAATTTTTGTTGAAAAACTACCAAAATAAGTATGGCCATGTCAATAGAAAGGGTCACCATAGAGTCGGACCAGAGTGTCGAGGGATTGCTCCGCCGCCAGAGCAGGAAAGCGGGCGTCGTCGTGTGCCATCCCCACCCTCTTTATGGCGGGAACATGTACAATAACGTTGTCAGCGCCATCGAGGACGGGTACGCGGCCCAGGGCTTTACCACCCTCATCTTCAACTTTCGGGGCGTGGGGAACAGCAAGGGCGAATACGACGAGGGTGACGGAGAGGTGCGTGACGCCACCGCGGCGTACGGGGTCCTGAAAGAGCACCTGGACAACGACGCGCACATCACGCTTGCGGGCTACTCCTTCGGCGCCTGGGTCATCAGCAGATCGGCGCTTGAAATAGACAGGTTCGACAGTCTTTTTCTCGTGTCATTTCCCTGCCTTATATACAAGTATGAACACCTGAAAGGCTTTAGCAAGGAGATCATTATCGTGGGCGGCACGTACGACGACATAGCCCCCATGGATGACCTCTACGATCTCTACAAGAATCTCACCACCCTGGACAAGCACCTCAAGGTCATCGATACCACCCATTTCTATGCCGGAAAAGAGATGGAGCTGATCGATTTCATAAAAGAAACCGTTCCGAAGCGGTAGAATGGGACCATTCTCCCT
>JAAYAK010000159.1 GCA_012719415.1 Syntrophorhabdus sp. | reverse complement strand
CAGTTTCATTTCCTCGGGGTTGATGGAGGTTATTCGCCAGTGGCCCTGGGGGGACCGGGCCATGGTGAAACTCACCCTGTCCTTGCCGCGCTGGCGGACGTCGGCGGTGTTGCCGCGGGTCGTAATGGAAAGAGCGAACACGGTTGCCCTGCGGAGGTTGCCGAAGAGCTGTTCGTCGTTGTAGGAGAGGAGGAGGTTCGTTATGGATTCTCCCATCTGCGCCTTGAGCTGGGGCAGAAGCTGTGCGGCGAGGTCCTTGCCTGCGGCACGCATGTGTTCCTCGAACTTATTGCGCGGGGGTTCCTTCTTGTCCATTCGCGCGAAGACGTCCTTGGCCATGTTATCGAGAATGCTGTCGGTGTCGAGATATCGGAGGACCTGTCCGGCGTCACGGTTCACTATGGCTTTCTTGAACATGTACAGGCTGTAGTAGGGAGTCGTTCGGGCATACAGAAAGCCGAAGGCGGCAAGGAGGATGAGGGCGGCGCATATGGAGCCGATAAGGATCGGGCCCTTTCTGCGCACCTGTTCATTCTTTTCCATGAGGCGGCCGGGTGCCTCCTAAGGTGTCTCTATCGCGATGATGACCCATTGTTCGTTATCCAGTCTCTGCAGGGTCACCGAGGTGTTCGGCGTCGGCTGTGCTGTCGCTGAAGCCTGGTCGGCCGTGACGGCGATCGGGCACCGGATGACGGACCATCCCTTCACCTTCGCGAAATAGCTTTTCTCGTGCGGGGAGTCTATCTCATAGATGAGGCGCTTCTTGACGGTTTCGTCAGGCTGCCCCAGGGTGGCGCTGTCAGGCAGTGACCGGACAACGCTGTCGAAATCCGCGTATCTCTGGGCCGTTTCGGCACTGCTGAAGAGGATGGCCTTCTTGAACTGGATCAGGGCGTATCGGGGGGTCTTCTTGAAGTACTGGTAACCGAAGAAGGCGGCCGCGATAATGATGATAATGAAGAGCCATCGCGCCGCCCCGCCCCGTTGATTTGCGAGCTGACCTGTCATCGATCTGTCGATCTCCTCCCGTCCCGGGTGATCGTCGTTACAGTCCGAGCTTGTTCCTCAGAAGTTCACCGAGGCTGCCCAATTTCTCGTCGGACCGCTCTTCCTCTTTCACCTTGTCCCTGTACTGGGTGTAGCTGTCAAGCTCTATCTTCTCATCGACCTTGGTCCTCGACAGGCTCACACGGCCCCGGGAGGGGTCGGTGGCGACTACCACCGCCTGCATGGGGGAGCCCACGGGGAACATCTTGCTGTGGTTCGTTCCCTTCAGGGTGCCCATCTCGACGTTTGGAATAAAGCCCGTCAACCCGTCCTTGATGCGTACGATGATCCCCGATGAGATGACGCGCTCCACCTTTGTCTCGAGGAGCGTGCCGATCGCGGGCAGATCCACCGCTTCCACGACGATCTTGCGTTCCATCGAGAGGGTGAGCCTTCTCTTTTCGGTGCTGATATCCACGACCCTTGCCTCGACCTGCTGGCCCGGTTCGAGCACTTCTTTCGGATGGTTGATCCTTCTGCCCGCCCCAAGCTTTGAGATGGGGATGAGCCCGTCGATGCCCGGTTCGAGGTTCACGAAAGCGCCGAAGCTTTCGAGACGGACGACCACCCCCTGGACCGTTGAATCCACAGGGTATTTCTCAGGTACCGACAGGAAGGGATCGGGAAGGACCGCTTTGAGGCTCAAGGTTATCCTGTCCCTTGCCCAGTCGATCTCGAGTATCCTCGTCTTCACCTCGTCACCGATACTGACAAGGTCTCCCGGTCTTGATCCCTTGATCCACGAGAGTTCGCTCAGCGGAATAAGCCCATCGATGCCGCCGATGTCGACAAAGGCGCCGAACCTTTGGATCGACCGCACCTTGCCTGCGATATCCATACCGACGGCAAGGGTTTCCTTGAGCTTTTCCTTTTCCTTTTCCAGTTCCTTTTCCAGTAGGGCGCGGCGGGAAAGAATGATATTGCGTCCCCGTTCCTTGTATTCAAGCACCTTGAAGGGGAATGTCTCGCCGATGTACGTTCCGGCGTCCCTGCTTCCCTTGAGGTCCATCTGTGAGTACGGGCAAAAGCAGCGCACTTTGCCGACGCGGATCTCGTAGCCGCCCTTGAGCTCCGAAGCCACCTTTCCCGTGACAGGGATGTCGGCGTCGAAGGCGTTCTTGATGCTTTGCAGGGTGATGCTCGGGAAGCTGTGGATCAAGGTGGTGAACTTTCTGGCTCCATTCTCCACGGTCACGAAGTAGGCCTCGATCTCATCACCATCCTGAACGGTGACGGCACCTTCCTCGTTGAGAAATTCCTTTCTGTCGATGACGCCCTCGCTCTTGCCGCCGAGGTCGATATAGACAAAATCGCCCGAGATGCCGGCGATGCGGGTGGTTACCCGCTGTCCCGGTTCGAGTCTCTTGACCGATTGCGTGCTCTGTTCGAAAAGCTGTGCAAAATCTTCTTCGTGTCCGCTTTCTGTTGCGCTCCTTTCTTCAATATTTTCCTGGTTGTTGATCTGTTCGTCTGACATCGTCCGATCTCCTGAAGTTGTTAAAAAATTTTTTGTTCCAGTAATGTACAATTTCTGAAGTGTTATGTAAAGCTATTGTTCTAGTAAATCGGAGATTTGACAATTCTAAGGCCATGGAATAACATATGAAACATGAAAAACCCATAGGCCGCGAAGGGGCGGAAAGGAGGCAGGGGTGAGTTTTGTTTCCCGAAGGAGATCCTGTTTTTTGGCATGTGTTGCGGTCTTTCTGGTGCTGTGTTTCATGACGGCGGTGCCCGTTCTGGCGCAAGGCAAGGGCGGACCGGCGCTCACGAGGGAGAAGACCGGGTACGCGCTCGGCGTGAGCATCGGGCGTAACATGAAGAACCTTGGAATAGATATAGATCCAGACATGATCGTCCGCGGAATACGCGATACCGTTCGGGGGCAGCCCTCCATGTCGGACCAGGAGGTGAAGACGACCCTTGACGAATACGAGAAGGACCTGGTCAGGAAACTGGGCGAGAAGAACAAACGGGAAGGGGAGGCGTTCCTCAAGGAGAACAGGCAGCGCAAGAGCATTGTGACCCTCGGGAGCGGCCTGCAGTACTTCATTCTCAGGGAGGGCAAGGGCCCCATCCCGAAGATGAGCGATATCGTCACGATCCACTACAAGGCCAGGCTGGTCGACGGGGTGGAATTTGAGAGCACGTACTGGAACAACAGGCCCGCCGAGATCGCAGTGAACAAGATAGTGATAAAGGGATGGGCTGAAGCCCTGACGAAGATGCCAGCCGGGTCCACGTGGCGTCTCTATATCCCTCCGGAGCTTGCCTTCGGCGAGACCGGCGCGGGTACGATGGTGGGCCCCAACGCCGTCATCATATGCGACCTCGAACTTCTGTCGATCAGATAGAGCGGTCCCACGTCACAGGCCTCACGTGACACGCCACAGACAGAGGCATAAGCTGTACCGAGAGGGTAGCCGTGAAAGCGATGGTGTTGGAGAAGATATGCGACCTGAGGACCGAGAGGGAGCCATTGAGGCTCGTGGACATGCCCGTCCCCGAGCCGGTGAAGGGTGAGGTCCTTATCCGCGTTCACGCCTGCGGTGTCTGTCACACGGAACTCGACGAGATCGAGGGGAGAACACCGCCCCCGAGGTTTCCCGTTGTTCCCGGGCACCAGGTCATCGGTTCGGTGGAGGAGTGTGGGCCCGGTACGAAGCGCCTGAAACAGGGCGACAGGGTGGGGGTCGCCTGGATATACTCTTCCTGCGGAACATGTGAATTTTGCCGCGAAGGGGACGACAACCTTTGCGGGGAGTTTGTGGCCACCGGCAGGGACGCCAACGGTGGGTACGCCGAGTACATGGTGGTGCCCGAGACCTTCGCGTTCACGGTGCCCGACATCTTCAAGGATGTTGAGGCCGCACCCCTTCTATGTGCCGGAACGATAGGGTACAGGTCGCTTCGCCTCACGGGGATGCGCGATGGCGAGAACATAGGTCTCGTCGGTTTCGGCGCTTCGGCACACCTCGTTATCCAGATGGTCCGTCACATGTATCCTTCGTCGAAGATATTTGTCTTTGCCCGCAGCCCGGGGGAGAGGGATTTTTCCCGGGAACTCGGCGCTTCCTGGGCGGGCGATACCACGGATAGCTCACCGGAAAAACTCCATCGCGCCATCGATACGACTCCCGTCTGGGGTACCATCGT
>JAAYAK010000158.1 GCA_012719415.1 Syntrophorhabdus sp. | reverse complement strand
GTCCCTCTCTTCCAGTAGAGCCCGCAGACGAGGATGGGGACGAAGGCCGCGCAGCTCGCGGCGGCGCCGATCATGAATATCTCGGCGATGTTGGCAAGACGAAGATAGGCGAGGCACGCGGAGAAGACTATGACGGCGATGTTGACCAGCTTTGAGAGGGTCAGCACCTTCTCATCGCTCATCTTTCTCCAGAGGGTCTTCTGGCAGAGGTCGCGGGAGATGGCGAAGGCCCCCTGCAGGGAGGTGCCCGCCATGGTCGACATGGATGCCGCCGCCACGGAGGAAAGGACTATGCCGATCCCGAGGGAGGGCATGATGGTCTTTATGAGCGTTGGCATCACCTTGTCGGTGTGTATGTCGGGGCCGAGTATGAGCTGTGCCATGGGCCCGGCGTAGTAGATTCCGTAGACGATGATGAAGGTCCAGACCGTGACGATCGGTATCGCCCAGTTGATCGCCTTCGCGTCACGGGCAATGAACATGTAATGGACGATCTGGGGCATTCCCCAGGGTATGAGGCTGGTGACGAGACAGACAGATATGAGGCCCCACCAGGATATCTTTCCCGGCATGGTGACATAGACATCGCCAAGCTTCCTGCCAAGCTCCTCGTAGCCGGAGACGAACCCGGTATTTGAATAGACGTAGAGAAAGAGAAGAAGGATGCCGAAGAACATGACAACGCCCTGAAGGAAATCGTTATAGATGGTCGATACTATCCCGCCTGTCGTCACGTAGAAACCGATGACGAAGATGACGATGATGAGCGCCCAGAAGAAGGGGATATGGAAGAGCACCTCGAAGAGGCGCGCCGTCCCCGTGAGGACGGCAATGGTATAGGCTATCATCGAGAAGGCGACGACCACGGCCAGAATGGGGCGCAAGGCCTCGGACCGGTACCGTTTCACGATCATCTCCGTGACGGTAAAGGCGCCGAACTTTTCCTGAAGCCTGCGGACCCTCTTGCCCAGGACCACCCAGACAAGATAGGTCATGAAGAATATGTTCGATGCGGCGACCCACATGAGGGACGTGCCCACATCATAGGCCTTTCCCCCGAACCCGATGATGAGCGTCGCGCTGTAGCAGGTGGCACCGAAGGCGAGAGCCACCGCCCAGGAACCCATGGAATGGCCCGAGGTGTAGTAGCTGTCGGCGCTCTTGATCTTGCGCATGCCCCAGATGCCTATTGCCACGTTTGCCGCGATATAGATGACGAAGATGATGATTGCCGTTGGAATGTAGCCTTCGAGGCCGGGAACGTAGTTCTGCATGTCTGTCTCCTTCGCAGGTGCCGCGTGAATTGGATGGTGCTGGTCTTCGGTATTCCCTTGAGGGAAGTACTGCGGATGCCGCCGGACCGTTCTTTCAGTCGTCGATCCTGTCGACCTTCCAATCCTCATCTTTGGCCGAGAACGCCGTGATGAGTGAAAGGGCAACGGTAACAAGTCCCACTACGTACGCCAGAAAGACGCCCCAGCTCAAGCCGAATATCATGATCGAACCTCACCTTTCTATCATTGTCTTTCGATGCGCGCCGAGACCCGGCACATCCGGGAACCTCGCGCCAACATCCTGCGTCAATATACGTTCCCGCAGGCTCTCCCCTCCCAACCAATGTGCCCAATCAACCCAAACCATACACGAACAGGCAAAGGCCGATACCCGCCTTCTCTGCCCGCCCCTGACGTCGGAGAAAAGGGATATACCCTCCCATCCCCCCAGGAAATCACCCCCACCCTCAGTCACTTTCATACCGTCCTATAGGTCCCACGCGTCCTATAGGTCCTATATGTCCTACAGGTCCTATGAATCCTATTGGTCCTATAACGACGAGCTTCTTGTCGGGGATTAAGGCGAGATTACTCTCTTGTTCTGGTTATGGTTGGTGCAGGTCCACCGTGGGTGGCGGGAAATCCGTGTTGGGGTAGAGGGGAAGTGCCTTCGACATGAACTCGATCCAGATGGGCAGCGCCGTTGTACCGCCCGCTTCCTTGGCTCCGAGGTTCGTCTTCTTGTCGTAACCCACCCAGACGGCACAGAGGAGGTTCGGCGAGAACCCGATGAACCAGGCATCGCGGAAGTCGTCGGTGGTCCCCGTCTTGCCTGCGAGATAATAGGGCATCTTCGCGGCGGCCCGTGCGGTGCCGCGCTTCACGACACCCTTCATGACGTCGACAAGGGTGTAAGCGGTCTCGGGTGTGACGATCGGCTCTTCAACGGCCTCTTCGCGATAGCGCTCCTCCCCGTCCATGGTCGTGATGGCCTTGACGGATATGGGTTGGACGTATGCTCCGCCACGGGCGAAGGTGGCATAGGCCGCGGCGAGTTCGATGGGAGCTATCTCTGTCGTACCGAGCGCGAGGGAAAGGTTCGGTTCGAACCTGCTCGTAATGTGGAGCTGCTTGGCCATGTCGATGACATTCTCGAGGCCCACCTGCTCGAGAAGGCGGATGGTTGCCGTGTTGAGGGAGAGCTCGAGAGCCCTGCGCATGGTCACATCGCCGTGATATTCGTTGCCGTAGTTCCGGGGGTTCCACCCGACGCCCGTGTAAGGGTTCGTGTAGGAGAGGGGGGAGTCCCTGAGCATGGTGTCAGGGGTGTATCCTTGCTCCAGGGCCGTGAGATAGATAAGGGGCTTGAAAGATGAACCAGGCTGCCTTCTGGCCTGCACGGCCCTGTTGTAAGGCGACTGGGAGAAATCCCGTCCGCCCACCAGGACCTTCAGCTCCCCTGTCTTGACCTCCATGGCGACGAGGGCCACCTCGGGCAGTTCCCTGACCCCGGGATGGCGTTTCTTGTAGGCTTCCATGCCTTTCTCTATGGCCTCGTAAGCGTACTGGACCATTTTGAGGTTCATCGTGGTCTTCACGTTGAAGCCGCTGGTGAAAACGTCCTGGGCGTGTTCCACATACTCCTCGAGCACCTGTTTCACGTATTCGGTGAAATACCCCGTTCTCTTTTCGTATGCCTTGAAGGGTGCGATGGCGAGTGTCGTCTCGACAGCCTTGGAGTAGCTCACCTTGTCGATGAACCCGGCCTCGTACATCTTTTTGAGGACCGTGTTGCGCCGTTCAACCGTCCGGGCGGCGTTTTTGTATGGGGAGAGGCGGGAAGGAGACTTGGTGAGCGCCGCCAGCATTGCCGATTCCTCCAGGGAAAGGTCCTTCGCCTTCTTGTGGAAGTACGTGTACGCGGCCGCTTCCACCCCGTGCGCCCCTTCGCCGAGGTAGATGAGGTTGAGGTACATGTTGAGTATCTCATCCTTGGAATAGGTCCTCTCTATCTGGATAGCGAGGATGGCCTCCTCTATCTTTCGCTTGTACGTCCTCTGGGGAGTCAGGTAGAGGTTCCGGGCGAGCTGCTGAGTGATCGTAGAGGCCCCCTCGGTGATCCCCTGTCTCATGACGTTGCGCAGGAAGGCGCGCCCGATGCCGCGGATGTCGACCCCGAAATGGCTGTAGAACCGCACATCCTCGATAGCGACGAAGGCCAGTCTCAGGTGCTTGGGCATTTCCGTCAGCGGGATGGGTATCCTCTTTTCGACAAAAAGCTCCGCGAAGAGGGTGCCGTCGTCGGCATAGAGCCTGGTGGCCGACTTGGGGCGGTAGCTTTCGAGCTGTTTAACGTCGGGGATCTCGAGGTAGTTCACGAGGCCGTAGCCGAGGCCCACCCCGAAGATCATGGGCAGCATGACGAGGATGACGGTGAGTTTTATAATCCTTGAATACATCCGGGGGTTATTATACTGTATATCACCCATGTTATCAAACAGGATCAGGGTCGTCGCGATAAGCGGACCCACGTGCACGGGCAAATCGGATCTCGCCGTCATGTTGGCGGAAGGCCTCGGAGGCGAGATAGTCAACGGCGACTCCATGCAGGTGTACCGCTATTTCGATATCGGGACGGCGAAGCCCTCGGCCGCTGCCCGCACGAGGGTCCCCCATCACCTGGTGGACATCGTCGATCCCGACGGGGAGTTCAACGCGGCCCTTTTTCGGGACGCGGCCGACAGGGCCATTTCCGATATCAGTGCACGGGACGCCGTGCCCATCATCGTCGGCGGCACAGGACTCTACCTGAGGGCCCTTTTCTACGGACTTTTCCCGGCGAAAAGGGACGGCGCGCTCCGCGAACGGCTGCGTGCCGAATATGCCCGGGACCCCATCGCGTTCTACGAGAGACTCAAGGCCGTCGATCCGGCGTATTCCTTAAGGATCAGCTTCCGGGACCGCGTGCGGGCTGTCCGGGCCATGGAGGTGTACCTTTTGGGCGGGAGGCCTTTCTCTGAGCTCGAGAAGGAGCACGGCTTTCGCGAGCCGCGGTATGATATCTGCGGCATCGGCCTCACGGCGCCGCGCGAGGAACTCTATCGCAGGATAGATGAGAGGGTGCTTGCCATGCTTTCCCGGGGTCTTGTGGGCGAGGTGAAGGACATTCTGGCGCGGGGTTATTCCGGTGAGTCGAAGCCCTTTTCGAGCATTGGATACCGCGAGGTCCTGCGATATCTTAGTGGTTCCATTGGATATGAAGATATGGTAAAAGATATACAGAAAAATACCCGACGCTATGCCAAGAGGCAATTCACCTGGTTTGCAAAAGAGAAGGACATGCGATGGTTCGAGCATCCCCGTGAGATGGACAGGATCATCGAGACGGTGTCGGGGTTTGCGGGTCGATGGAACTTAAGAACATCATAGAGGCGGTCCTCTTTTCATCAGCGAGGCCGGTGACGGTGAAACAGGTCGCTCGGCGTCTCGGGGAGTTTTCACTCGAGGAGATCGAGAGCGCCTTCCGCGCCCTTGCGGCGGAGTATTCCGACCCCGGGCGGTCCGTCGAGGTGGCTGAGGTGGCCGGCGGTTTCCAGATGAGGACGAAGGTCGCCTACCGCGACTGGGTCAGGCGTTTTGTCCGGGAAAAGGACGTGGGTCTCTC
>JAAYAK010000157.1 GCA_012719415.1 Syntrophorhabdus sp. | reverse complement strand
TCCCGATCTGTGCCAGGAGCTCTATCTGCCCGTGGCTCTGGATAAGGGAAAGGCCGGCGGGACCGGCGAGAATGCCCGTCGCCAGGAAGGCGACGATAAGGGGCTGCCTCAGCAGCATCCCCACCGCTCCGAGGACCGCGGCAAGGCTGAGGATCAGCGCTATCTCATAAAAGGCCTGTTCCGTCACGTTCTTTTCCCGTCCGTATTATTGCAGTATGAAGGGACCGAGGTCAAGCGCTCTCCGTCCGCCGGGTGAAGAGCGCGATCCACCTTTCATCCTTTCGGTCTGCGGTTCCCGCGCAGGAGCTTTTCGATCTCGACCGCCGCTATCGCGCTGACCGCCACGGCGATTATCCGCAGCCATTCCCCTCCCGAGAGATTGTCCGTCCTGAAAACCCACTGAAGCGTGGGCACATAGATGACGGCGATCTGAGCCAGAGATGCCACGATCATACTGTAGAAGAGGAAGGGGTTGCTTAAGGGGTTAAGACGGAAGACGGAGCGGGTTTCAGACCGTGAGTTCCAGGCGTGGAAGAACTGGAAGATGACCATAGTGGTCATGGCGATTGTCCGGGCGTGCTCCACGGAGGAACCCTGGGCCAGGGCGTCATGGAAGTTGTAAATGACACCCGCCGAGATCAGGACGCCGACGAGGACGCTCCGCTCGAGCATGAGACGCGACATGATACCTTCCTTAGGGCTGCGCGGCTGTCTCTTTATGATGTCCTTCTCTCCCGGTTCGAAGGCGAGGGCCACGTCCTGCAGGCCGTTGGCGACGAGGTTGATCCAGAGGAGCTGGGCCGCCACGAAGGGGATGGGTATGCCGAGGAACATGCAGGCCAGAATGGAAAGGATGGCCGCGAATCCCGTGGGTATAAGGAACACCGTAACCTTCCGTATGTTGTCGAAGACTATCCTTCCCTCCTCCACGGCATGGAAGATGGACGCGAAATTGTCATCGGTCACAACCATGTCGGCGGCCTCGCGGGCGACGTCCGTCCCCGTTTTTCCCATGGCCGCTCCTATGTGCGCCGCCTTCAGGGCGGGGGCGTCATTGACGCCGTCTCCGGTGACGGCCACTATCTCTCCGTGCCGCATGTACTGCTGAACGATGCGCAGCTTGTGCTGCGGCGAGACGCGGGCATAGACGCTGGTCTCCTGGACTTTGCCGAAGAGGTCGTCATCACTCATCCTTTCCAGTTCCTTCCCCGTGATGGCGGGGGATCCGCTTTCCCCCAGGCCTATCATCCTGCCGATGGCCGAGGCGGTCACAGCGTGATCGCCCGTGATCATTGCCACCCTGATACCTGCTTCCCTGCATCCCCTGATGGCGTCCACCGCCTCCGGCCGGGGTGGATCGATCATGCCCTGGAGGCCCGCCAGGATGAGATCGCTTCCCAGACGGCCGCGGGTGAACCCCTCTCCGTTAACGTCGGTTCCGGCATTCTTGTAGGCCATGGCGAGGACCCTCAACCCATCTTCGGCGAAGTGCTCCGCTGTCCTCAATACCTTTGCCCTGTCGATGGCTTCTCCCGAAGGAAGGCTCGAACACATGTCGAGCACTCTTTCGGGGGCCCCCTTCACGAAAATGACCTTTCCATCGGAGTGTTGGTGGAGAGTCGCCATGAAGCCGTGGTCCGATTCGAAGGGTATGATCCCTGTCTGAGGGTATCTTCTCCGCTCTTCGCCGGGGTCGAGTCCTCCCTTCATGGCGGAAACGATGAGGGCTCCCTCCGTCGGATCTCCGTCCACCCGCAACCGGCCGTCTTCCTGGATCAACCTCGATTCGTTGCACAGAAGGCCGATCCTCAGCAGGGCATGCAACTCCTTCAGCGGTTCCTCGCTGCAGGTCTCCCAATCGTGGAGTATCTCTCCTTCGGGATCATAGCCGCTGCCGGTGACCTCAAAGGCGCTGCACCCGTCATACACGGCCTTGACGGTCATCTCGTTCTTTGTCAGTGTTCCCGTCTTGTCGGAACAGATGATCGTGGTGCTTCCCAGGGTTTCGACGGCCGCAAGCCTGCGCACGATGGCGTTGCGACGGGCCATCCGGGTGATGCCGATCGCCATGGTTACCGTCACCACGATGGGGAGCCCTTCCGGTATCGTGGCGACAGCTGCGGCGACGGCGGTCGTGAACAGGTCCTTGAGACTGATCCCCAGGAAGAGCCCCAGGATGATTATCGCGGAGGCGCTTGCGAGCACGAGGAAACCGATGAAATGGGCGAATTTGACGATCTTTTGCTGGAGAGGTGTTTCGGTGATGGAGAGTTCCTTCACGTCGCGGGCTATCTGTCCGAGTATCGTTGTTCGCCCGGTCTCCACGACTATGCCGCGGCCGCGGCCATTGACGATACTTGTCCCCATGAAGGTCATGTTCGTCTGGTCCCCGGCTGTGAGATCTTCCTCGGTTATGGCACCGACGGTCTTCTCCACGGGCAGGGATTCCCCGGTCAGGGCGGCCTCGTCGGCCCGCAGTTCATTGATCTCGATGAGTCTCAAATCGGCGGGGACCCTGGCCCCCGATGCCAGCAATACGATGTCTCCCGGCACGAGCTCCTCGCTGGGGATCTCGACCTCGCTCCCATCCCGGATGACCCTCGCCTTCGGGACGATCATTCTCTTGAGGGCCCTGACGCTGGTTTCCGCTTTGTGCTCCTGGAGGTAGCCGACGATGGCATTGATGATGACCACGGCCAGTATCACGCCGGTGTCGATGTATTCCTTCAGGATGGCGGTCACGGCGGCGGACACGATAAGTATGTATATGAGGGGGCTTGTGAACTGGTGAAGGAGGATCTTCAGACGGCTGAGCCCTTCTTCCTCGGGAAGGCCATTCGGTCCGAACCGCTGCAGCCGTTCTTCAACTTCTGAAGTCGTGAGCCCCTCAGGACGAGTCCCGCTCTCGGTTAAGACTGCTTCCGTGTCCATCTGGTACCATCTCATGATCGTTACCCCCGTGGTTCTTTGCTTGTGCCTGCCTGTCGAGCTTTCCTGCGGGACAGCCTTGTGTCGACCGTGGTCGCCATGAGGCGGGTTATCCGCAAGCTTAGAGTATATCACGTGAATGCTCCTTCGACTACCCCGGGAAGAGTGAGATGGGACATCCGAAGAGCAGGGAAAACATGATAAAGGCCGCCCAAGCCTTCTTTTTTTGGTTTTCTAAAATCCCGCCACGGGTTATAGTTCACCTGTGGAGCGATATTCGGATCTTCGGGGCAGGGCGCTTCTTTTCCTTCTCTTTCTTTGGCTCTTGTGGTTCCTCAACTTTTCCGTGAGGATAGTGCTTGCGCCGATCCTGCCCGTCATCGAGGACGAGTTCCTTGTCAGTCATGCCCGGGCGAGCGGTATCTTCGTGCTGCTCTCTGTCGGATACGGTGTTTCCGTGATCGTCTCCGGTTTCCTGTCGGGCAGGTTCGGCTACAAGAGGTCCATCATCTTTTCCCTCGCCCTTCTCAGTCTTGCCACGTTCCTGGTGCCCTTCATCCATACCTTCACCCTGCTGTATCTTTTCGCCTTCGTGCTCGGTTTCGCCGTCGGCGTCTATATACCGTCCGTCATTCCCCTGATCACGGAGTACTACTCTGAAAAGGACTGGGGCAAGGCGATCGCGATACATGACACCGGGGCCTCCATCTCCATCCTTACCACACCCTTCGTCGCCATCGGTCTCCTCGCTCTGGTCCCCTGGCGCGGCATGTTCGTGGTGTTCGCGTGCGTCTTCCTTGCCTGCGCTATCGCCCTTTGCTTCGCCTGCGCCGAGGTCAGGATCGAGAACCCTCCCAGGGCGGTGTTCCGCGATATCCTTCGGATGCGGCCCTTCTGGATAATGACCGCGCTCTTCACCTTCGGCGTGGGGGCGAACCTTGGCATCTATTCCATCATACCCCTCTACCTCACGAAGGAACTGCGGTTGAGCATCGACTATGCCAATACCATTCTGGGTATATCCCGTCTCGGATCCGTCGGTGTGGCGATCTCCTGCGGGTTTCTTGTCGACAGGTTCAGCCTGAATAAGATCATGTTTCCCATGATGGCCATCGCGGGCGTATTCACCATCTTGATGGGTCTCGCTTCCGTGAGGCTGACGGGGATAGTCCTCTTCCTTCAGGCGGTGTTCATAACGGGTTTCTTCCCCGTCGGGCTCGTGGCGATCGCGAAGATATTCAACCGCGAAATGAGGGGGCTTGCCACGGGAATGATCCTTGCCGTGTGCATGGTCTTCGGCAGCGGCATCATACCCTACCTGCTGGGAGTCTCGGGAGACCTCTACAGCTTCAGGGTGGGTATCGTGATCCTCGGCGTGCTCGTCACGCTGTCGAGCGGCCTGATCTTCCGCCTCAGGGAACTTGACTGACGAAGGGATCTGGCCACCTGAGAGATCTGACATAGTCCAAAGACCCTGTCTCATGCCCGTGACTGGAGACGGGCCAATGAGGGCTATTATCCCGTTCGCAGGGCCGAGAGTTCCCGGGGATCCGTGTGGTCTTGCGGAGGGATGCCTGATTCGCACGGGACGCCGGCCTGGCAGAGGCCGCAGGGGGTTGTGTCGATGTTGTAGTGCTCGAGGCTGTGCTTGTGGCCGGTGATCGAGGTGTAAGGCTGGCATCTGGTCTTGTCGTGCCCGTCTTTCGATATGGCTCCGACGGGGCATCGCTTTATGCAGGCGCCGCAGGTTCCCTGCGAATAGAAGAGACAGTACTCGTGGTGGTCTTTGTATGGTCTGGGGGTGGGCGGGATGTCGATGTGGGCGACGACGGACCCCAGGCGGACGGCCTTCCCGAGGGGGGTGATAAGGCCGTCGCAGAGCCCGAACGTGCCGAGGCCCGAGGCGTAAGCGGTGTGCCGCTCCGACCAGGTGGACGCTATACCGTGGCGTTGGGACATCGCCTTTTCCCACTTCGTTGAGGCCCCGGGGCAGAGGGCCTCGTATCCATTGTCGGCGAAGAGGGTCACCAGATGAGCACCGAGCTTCAGGATGAACTCTTCACCGTACAGCCGAGACCTCGCCCAGCGCTCGCAGGCGAATATCTTTTCCCGGGCCTGGTCGCGCCGGGTCTTCTCCGTCTGGGGCAGGACATAACTGATGACGGTCAGGTCCGAGGGAGAGACCGCTGCGAGGGGAAAGGTCGCGTGGAATATCTCGAAGGGCGTGAAGTAGAAGTCACCGATGTCGGCCTTGATCTCGCCGTACAGGGGATCGTCGCCCCGGGAAAATCCCACCAGCGGGGTGCCGAACGCGGGCTCGCCGTCGGCATTGCGCAGGCTGTTCCCCGGCGACTTCACGTAGTCCCCGATGGCGGTGACGATGAAGGCCGATCGATCGGCAGGCTGCTCAGGCATCATAAGATCCTTCCTTCTCCACGGGCTACAGGGGTTGCGTCCGATTCCCAAGGCTTTCATTATAGCACGATCCATGGCTGTTGAGGAGGGTCCGGCTGAAGAAAATTCCTGAAAACCGGCGTCATAACAGGTACAATAGAGGCGGAAGTTCAGCCTGAGGCGTGGGATGACTGTGTGAGTGAGGAGGGCTTAAGGTCGTGACAATGGATGCCCGGCGGATCAAGGGGATAATCTACGATTGTGACGGAGTGCTTGTTGATTCCGTGGAATCAAACGTAGCGTACTACAACCACATCCTCACACGCTTCGACCTCCCCGTGCTCGACGAATCCTGGATGAACCTGGTCCTGACCGGGACCGGCAAGGGTGTGCTGGAGGCTCTTTTCCGGGGTTCGCCATTCATTGGCGATGCGCTGGAGCTTCAACGGCAGCTTCCGCCCGAGGCCTTCCTCGATCTGGTGAAACCGGAGCCACGGGTGCACGATGTGCTGCGCCGGGTAAGGATGAGATACCACACGGCCGTAGCCACGAATCGCGGCAAGAGCCTCGTTCCCCTTCTCGAGATGCTGGAATTGAAGGACCTTTTCGATGTTATCGTGACGTCCGGTGACGTGACGCGGCACAAGCCCGATCCTCAATGCGTCTCCATCATACTGGAACACCTGGGCCTCGAACCCGGGGAGGTTCTCTACGTGGGCGACTCCGACGTCGACCGCGAGACAGCGGCCAGGGCAGGCACACCCTTTGCCGCTTACCGAAACACGTCCTTGAAAGCCGACCTCCATCTCCCGGACCAC